>JAZQPA010000055.1:0-1858 GCA_045628125.1 Bacteroidaceae bacterium | reverse complement strand
ATTGGATCGTTCGTCAAAGATGGCACAATATGTCAAAGATACGATATGAGAGCAATTCACAACAAGAGTCAACCTGTCAGGAACTCGGTTTTTACGTAAACAGGTCATCGCACACAATGACCTTTTGGACCTTACCACTGTGCTTGCCATAGGTAAGGCCAAACGTGGTGATGAGTGTCAGATGTACCCTCTGCTTGTCTGACAATGTCTCCTTGAGCATTTCAACTCGATGAAGCAACTTTGACTCTTCATCTTTGTCGATAGAGTATTCTGAACTGTAAAACTTCATCTCGCATAGGTTTACGATGTTATCGGCACGCATGATCAGCAGGTCCACCTGTGCGCCGGCATTGTCTTCGTTCCCGGGCAGATTCCAGGCGGATAATGATGTCTTCACTCCCCCAATCTCCAATGCTCGCTTGATCTGTGCGACATGCTGCCAGCAGACTTGCTCAAAGGCAACTCCTCGCCATCCCTTCATGATGCTTGATGTGAAATTGTCATTTATATATGCTGCATCATTCTGATTGGGTTCCACGTATTTTAGCCAAAATAGACAGAAACAGTCTATCAACTTGTAGTATTCTCCTGTCCCTTTTCCGTAGGGGCTGTAACGCATGATAAAATCGCTTTCAGCCAACGCTGTCAGTGTATCGCTAAGGCCTCCGCCAAGCGGAAGCCCTGTGGATGTTGCAATCTCTTCGCGTGTAAATCCATAATTGCGTGTGGCGAGTAGTCGGATGATTTGCTTGCAGTCCTCGGCATTCGTGAAGATGGCCTTGAACAGTCGGTTGAACTCATCCTTCAAACGAGGTTTGCTGCCAAAGAGAATCATATCAGCATTCCTCTCAAAGCTATATCCTTTCCGGAAACAGCTCAGGTAATAGGGAATACCACCAAAGACCATGTAAGACTGGACTATATCATATCTGGACAGTTCTATGTTCTCGTGATCGAAGTACTCCTCGCACTCCTTCAGCGTAAATGGAGATACTTTAATCTCATCAGTCAGGCGGCCGTAAAGCCCCCCCTTACTTCGTGACAGGTTGCTCAGCATCCATGAAGTAGCACTGCCGCACACTACAAGCATGACATTATCATGCCCATTGCACCATCCATTCCAGAAACTCTCGAATGCTGGAAGGAACCGGCTGCGAGGAGTGTCCATCCATGGCAGTTCGTCGAAGAATATGACCATACGCTGTCCATTGTCGAGTTTCTGCAGAAGCTGGGTGAGCTGGAAGAATGCTTCCATCCATGACTTTGGCTGTTTGAAGCCTTCTAATCCATGGTTCAGCATGGAGTAGTAGAAACTCTCCAACTGAGTACTCAGACGGTTTTTCTCGTTTTCCTGATCAACAGGAGATACTCCCGTATGCTGAAAGGTAATTTTGTCTTTCAGTGCCTGCTTTATGAGGAATGTCTTTCCAACACGGCGCCGGCCATATACTGCAACAAACTCTGGGCGGTTGCTATGGTAGAGCCTGTCCAGCTCCTCGATTTCTTTTTTTCTTCCAACGATGGTGCTCATAATTGCTTTAATTTGCCGCAAAGGTAGAAAAAATAACACAAACGGCAAAATAAAACTATACTTATTCTGCCGAATGCTCATTTTTTTGTGCGTTTGGAGCTTCTTAGTGGAATCTAAATACGTGTTGGCATCGATAAAAATAGTTTCCTAAAGTTACTTGTTTTATATGGATATCAGCTTTGACAGCCTTTTGGGGAGGGCTATCTGGTACGGTCAAAAATATGGGCGTTTAGAGGTGATGAATACGGATCCTTATCGTTATGGTTATGGTTATCGTTGATGTGTGCGTGCGTATCCCTAATTGTAACGCTGTAACGTAACGGCTGC
>JAZQPA010000054.1:0-4328 GCA_045628125.1 Bacteroidaceae bacterium | reverse complement strand
CTCGCTCTTAACACCCTGAACTACAGGAACTCCCATCCAGTTCTCAGCAAAATCAGCATATACCTTCAGCATCAGCTGTGCGTTAGCCTCAGCCTCCTCACGGGTAGCATAAGCACAGTGACCTTCCTGCCACAGGAACTCTGAAGTACGCAGGAACATACGGGTACGCATCTCCCAGCGCATTACGTTTGCCCACTGGTTGATCTGCAAAGGCAGGTCGCGGTATGAGTTAATCCAGTTCTTATAAGTGTTCCAGATAATGGTCTCACTGGTAGGACGTACAATCAGCTCCTCCTCCAGTCTTGCCTCTGGATCTACAACCACACCGTTACCCTCAGGATCATTCTTCAATCGGTAGTGAGTTACCACAGCACACTCCTTTGCGAAACCCTCTACATGCTCAGCCTCACGGCACAGGAATGACTTAGGGATCAGCAATGGGAAATAAGCGTTCTGAACGCCAACAGCCTTGAACATATCATCCAGGGCGCGTTGCATCTTTTCCCAAATAGAATAGCCATAAGGCTTGATAGTCATACAGCCACGAACAGCAGACTGCTCTGCCAAATCAGCCTTGACAACCAACTCATTATACCACTGTGAGTAGTTCTCTGAGCGCTTGGTCAGGTTTTTTAATTCTTTTGCCATATCTTTAAAAATATTATCATCTTTTAAAATTCGTGCAAATTTAGCAAAAAGAAATGACTTAACCTTTGTTTTCAGTTTTTTTTAAGTACCTTTGTCCTGATTAATAACTAAAAACGAAAATTTATGAAGAGAAATGTAAAGTTCATGTCTTTGCTTATGGCAGTGACTTTGATGTTGAGTGCTTGTGGATCAGCTACTAAGAATGGAGCGTTGATTGGTGCAGGTGGTGGCGCTTTGCTGGGTGCTATTGTAGGTAAGGTAGCAGGTAACACTGCTGTTGGTGCTGCAGTAGGTACAGCAGTAGGTACAGGTGCCGGTGTACTGATCGGTAAGCATATGGATAAGGTTAAGGCTGAGGCAGAGGCTGCTGCTCAGAATGCTGCAGTTGAGTCTATCACTGACGCTAACGGTTTGAAGGGCGTTAAGGTTACCTTCGATTCAGGTATCCTGTTCCAGACCAATAAGAGTGCATTGAACGCAACAGCACAGAAGAACCTGAAGGAGTTCAGCGAGGTGCTGAAGAACAACACCGATCTGGAACTGGCAGTTTACGGTCACACCGATAACACTGGTTCTGCTGCTGTTAACGAGAAGCTGTCTTTGGAGCGTGCTCAGTCAGTAGCCAACTACCTGAAGAGCTGTGGTGCTTCTGCTAAGCAGTTCGCTACCGTTGAGGGTAAGAGCTTCAACGAGCCAGTTGCTGACAACTCTACTGCTGCCGGTCGTGCTCAGAACCGTCGCGTTGAGCTGTACATGTACGCCAGCAAGGAGATGATCGACCAGGCTAACGCTGGTACATTGAAGTAATAAGAAGGCTGATAAGCCTACCTAATTTAAGAATGCATTTTTAATGTCATTCTGAGCGAAGCGAAGAATCTTACTGGATAAGTAGTGTAACTTGCGGTAAGATACTTCGCTTCTCTTTGCTACAATCAGGATAACAAAAGAGTATATGAAAGTAATTAAAAAGTTTTTCCGCTGGATCAGAAACCTTATTCTGTTTTTCTTCTTCAGCACCATACTGGCTGTGGTGGCTTATAAATATGTGCCGGTTTACGTCACGCCACTGATGGTCATCCGTTGTGTGGAGCAGGTGGAGCGTGGCGAGAAGATTCGCCTCAAACACCACTGGGTACCGCTCGACAGCATCAACAGTGCTTTGGCCGTTGCCGTCATTGCTTCCGAGGATCAGAACTTCGAGTTGCATAACGGATTCGATTTCGAGGCCATTGAGAAGGCTCAGGAGGAAAAAAGAACGCGCGGACGCGTACGGGGTGCCAGCACCATCAGCCAGCAGACAGCCAAAAATGTGTTCCTCTGGCCGAATTCCACTTGGGTTCGCAAAGGATTCGAGGTGTATTTCACTTTCCTCATTGAGCAGATATGGGACAAGCAGCGCATCATGGAGGTGTACCTGAACAGCATCGAGATGGGCGATGGCATCTACGGTGCCGAGGCGGTGGCTCAATTGCATTTCAACCGCCCTGCTAAAACACTCAGCAAGCCTCAGTGTGCTCTCATTGCTGCCACATTGCCTAATCCCATCCGCATGAATTCGGCAAAGCCAACAAAATATCTGATTAAGAGACAGGGATTTATCTTAAAGCAGATGAGTTACATCCAAACTTTTCCTACCCCTGAGGAGGTACTGAAGAAAAGAGAAGAACTCCAGAAGAAAAGACAGATGAAGAAAAAATAAAACGGAATTTTATTTTATTCCTCGTGTTTTTACTTTATCTTTTTATAAGATAGGCGGCGCCTCAACAATAAAAATAAAACGCGGTTTTATTTTGTATTGTCTTCGACTTGCACTATCTTTGCAACGATGATTGAACTGGCCAGACATATCGAGATACTGCTTTTGGACAATGACTGTGTGATTGTCCCAGGGTTAGGCGGCTTCGTAACTCACCATATACCAGCACGTCGCATGGATGATGAGGGGCGTTTCCTGCCTCCTTACCGCACACTCGGATTCAGCCCCAAGATGGTGCTGAACGATGGTTTGTTGGTTCAGTCTTACATGCAGGCTTACGATACCAACTACCCCACCGCCATGCGTCTGGTGGAGCAGAAGGTTGAAGAGCTGAAGGATCTTCTGGCTAAAGACGGTCTCTTTTCACTCCATGGCATCGGCACCCTGCGCCAGAACATCAGAGGTGAATTCAACTTCACTCCACTGGAAGCCGGACTTCTCTCACCTTCTTTATATGGCTTCAGCTCTTTCGAGATGAAGACACTGGATGAGTTGAGAGCAGAAAATTCCGTACAGGAGCAACCGGCTGCCACCTTGCAGCCTTTGGTTAAGGAAGAAAAAGAAGAGAAAGAAACTGCCAATCACTCCATTGTTATCCGCATGGATCGCCGATGGATTACCGGCATCGCTGCTGCCTGCATCGGTCTGCTGGTGGTACTGGCACTGTCGTTCTCCTCTCCTACCACCGATGCCAAGATGGCTGATGCGTTCCGACCTTTGCTGGAATGGTTCAACAAGGCCAATAAGCAGGAAACAGTGGCCAAGATGGATGTAGCATCTGCCAAACCTGCCGTAAAGAAGGCTGAAAAGAAAACTCCGACAGTTGCCGCTCAGCAGGAAACCACCGAGGCCAAACCTGCGGAAGTGACCGTTGCACCTGAGGAATCCAAGTATTTTACCATCGTTCTTGCCAGCAGCATTCCGGTAAAGAATGCCGAGCGCTATGCCCAGCAGATGGCTGACAAGGGATACGGCGATGCTAAAGTATTGTCAACAAAGAATCTTAACCGGGTAGTCTATGCCCAGTTCTCTTCTGAAAACCAAGCCATTAATCGTCTGCGCGAACTGCGTCAGGAATGCAAGGATTTTGCACAGGCATGGGTTTTGGAGGTAAAATAATCCGTTTATGAAAAGAATCCGTTGCCCTAAATGCGACCATTATATTATTTTTGACGAGACCCAATTCGACATGGGCCAGTCGCTGGTATTCAAATGCGATGGTTGCAACAAGGAGTTCAGTATACGCTTAGGAAAGACCAAGCTGGCTGCCAAGACTGCCAAGGAGGAGACATTTGAGGAGGAGAAACAGGCTGAATATGGCTATGTAACCGTTGTAGAGAATGTGTTCTGCCATCATCAGGAACTGCCTCTGTTCCTGGGGGATAACGAAATCGGACGCTACAATCGCGGTACCGAGATTTCCACTCCTGTTCAGTCATCCGACCCTAGTTTCGACCGCCACCACTGCATTGTGAACGTGAAACTGAACAAGCGCGGTGAACCGGTTTATACCGTACGCGACTGCGACAGTATCGTGGGCACTTTTGTCATGGATGATATCCTCGGGAAAAAGGAGCAACGAAGACTGGATGACGGTGACGTCATCACGTGCGGTGCCACCACCATGATTATCCATACAAAAAAGGAAGAAGCTTAAGGCTTCTTCCTTTTTTTTTGTCATCTCCCCCCCTTTGTCATCCTGAGCGTAGCGAAGGATCTTACCCCGCAAGTATGCTATCCAGTCTAGTAAGATTTCTCACATACGTTCGAAATGACAAAGAGGGGGGACATTAAGTTTGCAGTGTAAAAAGGAGAAAGGATAAAAGAGGATTTGGGACTTTCCTTTTTTTGACTTTGCTTTATTATCGGTTATTCCTTATCTTTGTTGTAGAAAGGAAGGATTAACTGCCAGAGGCCACCCTAA
>JAZQPA010000053.1:0-8170 GCA_045628125.1 Bacteroidaceae bacterium | reverse complement strand
G
Organism: Bacteroidaceae bacterium; assembly: GCA_045628125.1. Lineage (GTDB taxonomy): Bacteria > Bacteroidota > Bacteroidia > Bacteroidales > Bacteroidaceae > Minthousia. The sequence continues at coordinate 8,169 of JAZQPA010000053.1, read as the reverse complement.
TATAGAATATAGAGTATAGTCCCTAGAGAATGAGGTAGTTACGGTTGGGAGCAGAACGCAATTTGACGGATTAACAAATTCACAAATTTACAATTTGCATCATCAAGTCACTGCTGCTACCAAGGAACATGAACCACTTTCTCTCGGGACTGATTTCTTGACTTGTCGAGGTAGTTGCAAATGCTACCTCCCCGTGGTTGCAAAAGTCAGTGCTACTTAGGAGAAGCCCAAAAGGATAAAATGTGAGTTTGTTAATTTGTTAATTTTGGTGCAAACCGAACCGATGGAGTAGCGAGAGCAGAGAGTAAGCATGCTTACACTATGCCGAGTCACGACAGAGGAAAACTGATAGTTAATGCAGAGCTAAGCTTGCTTAAGCTATGCTGAGGTGCCGCCCAAAATCAACGTAGTTAATCTTTTTTCTGTCAACATTTACAAGACACGGGACAACTCCTCTCAAGACTCAGGACAAGCCATTGCTTGATGCCGGAAAGTACATATCTTTGCAACGTGATTTCAATCACATGTGTATTCAAACATTTTTTCAGCTATGGCAATTAAAGTCAAGGCAGTGGAACGCAACGTATCGTTCCAGGAAGGCGTAGAGAAGTGGGCATACGTGCTCCAGGCTGATCTCTACAACAAACTCTCTCAGGCCAAGGTTATTCAGGAGGCAGCTCTTCGCTCAGGTATTCCTAAGGGTAGCATCAATGCGGCATGGGACGCTATCGGTGAGGTAATCAAGGCATGGGCCACCGAGGGTCATGCAGTGGCTGTTCCGGGTCTGGGTTCTATGCGCTTCGGTATCCGCTCCACCTCTGTAGCAAGCGTGAACAAGGTGGGTACCGACCTGATCACCAGCCGTCGTGTAATCTTTACTCCTTCGGTGGAGATTAAGGAGGAACTGAAGAAGACCAGCATCAACATCACCTGTTACGACCGCAATGGTGAGATTGTGAAGCGCGTGACTTCTACTGATGATGGTGAGGTGGAGGATCCGGACAATGATACTCCAGATGGTGGAAACACACCTAACGGCGGTCAACAGACTCCATCCGGCGGTAATGGTGGCAATGAGCAAACTGGCGGCGGAACTGACCAGACTGGCGGTAATGAGCAGACTGGTGGTAATGAGCAGACTGGTGGTAATGACAACCAGGGAGGCGGAACCGACAACCAGAATCCTCCAGCTTTTGGTTAATTGACTAAAGGCTAATGTCATTCTTCGCTTCGCTCAGAATGACAAGAGGAGGAGAATGACAAAGAAAGGAGTGGCTCAAGAGCTCGAGCGATCCTTTGTCCGTTGTCTGTTGTCCGTTGTCTGTTGTCAAAAAAAGCATGAAACTGATTTACATTACTTTCACCCTCAGCATTATACTGATATTTGCTGGTTTCCTGATTCCGCCTACGGGAATAATAGATGGCAGTGTGCTGACTGCGGTAGGCGAGTTGCTGCTGTTCACTATCGTAGCCCAGATTCCGAAGATTCTGAATGCCATCCGCAACGGGCAGAGCATACGTTTCTCCAAAGGTGATTTCACCATCGAGGCATCATCCGAACATTCGGAATAAAACAGAGCCGCCCCTTTCTTTCCATTCCGGAAGGAGAGGGGCGGTAGCTTTATATTCGTAATCAAACTTACTTCACGAACAGTTCCTCGGCAAAGTGCTTGAGGTAGATTCGCCAGTTTCTCCAGATGTGACCGCCTGGAGTTTCCAGATACTCGTATGGGTAACCCATCTCGTCCAGATAATCGATATTGGCACGGTTCAGACGGTACAGGAAGTCGGTACTGCCGATACCGATGAAGTACAGCTTTGGCTTTGCGGCAAACAGGGCCTTCATGTTATTGACAAACTTCATGTCGCTGCGAAGCTGATCAGGATGGGGCTCACGGTCCATGGTGTGTTCCTTGGTGGCTGCAGCAGAGAAAAGGCCGATGTAACCGAAGGTGCCAGGATACATCAGAGTAGTTCTGAAGGTATGGCCGCCACCCATGGACAGACCGCAGATGGCACGGTTGTCGGCACCGGTCTTAACGCGATAGGTGGATTCCACAAACTTGATGATATCAGGGAAACTCTCCTCCATGGAAGCCTTTGCCTCTGGCAGACGGGTGTTGAAATTATTCATGCCAGGAGCATGCTCGCTATAGGCTTTCTGATTGGGGTTACCGTTAGGCATGACCACAATCATCGGTTTAGCCTTACCCTCGGCAATGAGGTTGTCCAGAATCTGGGCTGCACGTCCCAAATCGGCCCAAGCCTCCTCATCACCGCCACCGCCATGCAGCAGGTACAGCACCGGATATTTCTCCTTGCTCTTCTCATAACCGGCTGGTGTATAGACAGTCATACGGCGGTCCATGCCCAAAGTTGGTGAGTTGTACCATACGCGCGACAGGGTGCCGTGAGCCACCTCGTTGGTAGAGTAATAATGCCCCTTATCGTCATTGGATTTGGAAACGATGAAATAGTTGGTCCATGTAGCTCCATCGCGAACCATGTACTTATTGGCAGCATCGGTCTCACGATGTCCGTCCACGATGAAGTTGTACATATACAGTTCCGGTTCCAGCACGCCAGTGGTAAATTCCCACACGCCATCTTTTCCCTCCTTCATGTCCAGAACAGAGTTCACCTCCTGACGTCCCAAAGGGGTATCTGCCATCTGCTGTGGCAGGCAGTCGCCTGTAATCTGTACCTTTACGGCCTTAGGGTCTTTGAAACGGAAAGTCACTGTTCCATCTTCATTGAACTGTGGTGACACGGTTGGTGCCGAACCGAATGTCTGTTGCGCGCTGGCTGTCACTATGGCAGCAAAAAGCGCTACGAATGTAATGATGCGTTTCATGTTAATGAGTTATATGATTGGTTTATCAAATCTTTAAATCGCCAGGCTTAATCCATCCCATGCGACGGAAAACAAGGCCGAAGAGAGGAGTGAGAACGGCGGGAATGACTATGCTGATGAGCAGCAGACCCACCCAATCGCCCGTGGTAATGGCCAGTTTGGCACCGGATTCGATGTCGCTAATCCAACCGGTATAAACGCCTATCTGCCCCACAAAACCGCAGGTTCCCATGCCGGATGAGATGGCAGGACCGTTCATCTCCAGATGGAACAGGCAGGTGGCCATGGGGCCGGTGATGGCGCTGACCAGAATGGGGGCTATCCACACCTTAGGATTCTTAATGATGTTGCTGAGCTGAAGCATACTGGTGCCAATGCCCTGAGAGATGATGCCGCTCCAGCGGTTCTCGGGGAAACTAAGTACAGCAAATCCCACCATCTGCGCACAGCAGCCAGCCAGGGCTGCTCCTCCGGCAAAACCGGTCAGTCCCAATGCGGCACAGATGGCTGCCGAACTGATGGGCAGTGTCAAGGCAATACCCACAATGACCGACACCAGAATGCCCATGGTGAACGGGTGCATGGTGGTGGCCCACATAATCAGGGTGCCTATGCTGCTGGCAGCACTTCCGATGGCGGGTGCCCACCAAAGCGACAGCAGCACACCCACACCGATGGTGACGAATGGGGTGACCAGAATATCCACCTTGGTCTCCTTGGACACCATCTTTCCTATCTCGGTAGCTAAGATGGCAATGATGAGTACGGACAATGGGCCTCCGGCACCACCCAAGGCATTGGCAGATGCTCCCACGGCAATGGCCGAGAACATGACCAACGGTGGGGCCTGAAGGGCATAGGCTATGGCAACGGCCATGGCAGGTCCAGCAACAGACTTGGCAAAATTACCTATCTCTACCAATGCTTGAATGCCAGTAAGTTGTCCTATTGTACTGGCAATCGTACCAATGAGTAATGACGCAAAAAGACCCTGTGCCATGGCACCAAGGGCATCCACCAAATAACGTTTTGTGGAGATTTCAATATTTTTACGTTTCAAAAATTCCTTCATATCAATATAAATTGCTGCAACCGGTGAACAGGTATTTGTCCTTAAAATCGGAGAGGACGAAATGCACCAGATAGCGTCCGTCATCGGTCTTTTCAACCGTAAAGCCCTCCATATTCTTATCGTAGCCCAGTTTGCAGAACCGCTGCCACCGCTTTTCCGACATCTGTGTGAAATCAAACTTCTCACCGTTCTTATTATACGCAAATCCCGAAGCCTTGGCATCCATGGTGCGGTAGGAATCACCCCTCTTCAGTTGCGTGTCCCTCAAGTCTACCGCAGTAAGGTTGCCAATCGGTTCCAGATTTGTGGCTGCAAATCCGGCCATTCTACGAATCAGCGCCATATCGGCTCCGTTTATAGGTCCGTGAACCACTAAGGTATTGATGTTCAAACTGTCTGCGCCAAGTATCTCACCCAGTTTTCCAGGCTGCTGAAGACGGATTTCACGGTGCATAGGGTCTTTCTCATTGGGATGAATGCCACATACCAGACTGGAGTTGATGGTAGGTTCCCAAGCCAGATCACTGGCAGGGAGACTGCGGTAATAGCCGTTGAAAGGACCCATCCACCCCAAGTTGAAATGCAGGTAATCGTCTATCTGTCCGTCGCATACAAAAGCATGACCGCCGTTACTGAACAGCAGAGGATGACCCTGCTGCAAATCCCTGTCGCAAATTTGCTGGAGTTCCTCGCGTGAGAACGCACTGAGGTAGCGGCAATGCGCATACATGCCCATATCTATAAAGGTAGGCTTTATCTGAAGCGTGTTGGTCACGGAGTTACGAGGAGAGTAATGCGTCTGTGCTCGTCCTCCGATGACAGCCACCATCTGCGCCGGATCACTGGAAGCGTGATAGTAATTCATAATCTGCGCCATGGCCACCGGCACACATCCCGCCAGCATCTTATCCGGACATTGGTCATTATAAGGTGCGGTCTGTCCCCACTGGGTCTGAATCAGCGGCTCCACCTTGCGGCTGAAATCCGTATTCGGTATCTTTATATTCTGATGATAAGCCAGCTGCAGCGTCTGCTCGTAATATGCAAAGAACTTATCCATTGGCAATCCTTCGCCCCAAGCTGCCTCGTTGCTGAATGCCAGGACACGCTGACCCTTCAGTACACCGTCGTATTTCTTATCGGCCAGAATCACAAACTGCTGATCGACAGGGTTGTTGAAGAGCCTGATGCCATCGCCCTTATGAGCCATGACAAAATTCGAAGCATCGGTTTTCATGTCCAACTGGTCATAGAACGACTCGATGTATTTCTGGTTCTCATCCAGGCAACTGCAGAACGAGAACGCCACGAAAAGGGCGAAGAGATAGCAAATTTTCTGTTTCATTACATTCGGCTTCTTTGGGTTTGTCCTGCACCGGTACCTTTATACTTGCTGGCAGATACGTTGAACTTATAACGGGCAGTCAAGGTTACGGAACTCATGCGGTTTCGTCCCAGTTCCAAGATAATCTTCGGTCCGCAGTACTGGATACACGGATCATTCTGGTACGTGCTAAGTATATTGTTTCCATCAAGTTGCAAGGTAAATCGGTCGCCCGAAAAGTTCTTGATGATGGAAAAGTTCAGTCTGAAATTGTTACGGAACAGATAGGCACTCTTCTGGTATCCCTTAGTCTCAAGCAGCATGTTGGTATTGAACAACCATCCGTGAGGCAGATCCAAATTGTTCTGCCAGGTGAATGTCCAGTAAGGAGTATTCAGATTCCAGTGTCCGAAAGGAGTGTCCATGTCAATCCACTGCTTATAGACAGCCACACCGAAACGAGGCTGCCAGATGCCCACCACAGGACTGGCATTGACAGAAGCAGTGACACGGTTGTATGCAGGCTCATTCTCATAATAAACATAGGTAATCAGATCATCGTCATTCAGCATCTTACTGGTATAGAACACCGGATCCTTGTAATGACTGAAAGCCACTTCGGCCTGCAACCACTTGTAACTGACACTGGTACTGATATCGGTAGAGAAGGTAGGCAGCAGCATAGGGTTGCCGGTCTCATAAGCATAACGTCCCATATAGGTAATTGACCCGCGCAATTGACTATAACTTGGACGTTTGATACCAGCTGAATAGCGTAACGACCACTGGGCATTGCCTAATGGAGCAGACAGCGAGACAGTAGGGAAGAGGTTGCTGTAATTACGGCTGGACTCGGTATTACGTTGGTGATCCTGATAATAATCACTGTTAATATTCTCATAACGGAGTCCCGCCTGTAGGTTTAATTTTCCAGCTTTGATGCCGTATTCTGCAAATACCGACCAAGAACGCTCGTACAATTCGGTATAATTGCTTTGCATAATCTGCTGAGGATTACGGAAATCATTCTGTTGATCACTATAAGCAAACTCGCCACCGAATGAGAAATTTCCAGTACCTACAGGCACACCGGCAACCAGTTTAGAAGCAAACAGTCTGTTTTCGGTCTTGGTAAGTGACTCAATCAGGATATCCTCCACATAACCGGTATTGTCATAGAAATGTTCATTGATGGTTTGGTTGCGTTCACGGTCGCGATAGAATGCATCGGTATTCCAGTCAATGCTTACATTACCAATCTGTCCGGTATAATAAGCATTCAAAGAATGACGCTTCTCCGGGAATACCACACGGTTGTTATCCAACGTATAATCAATAAACTTATCGTCCTCGTACAATGCCGACGTCATGGTACCAATCCAAGGGGCGTAATCATTGCGCATGAAGTCAAAACGCAAACCCATAGACTGGGTAGGAGAGAACGTATAGTTCATAGAAACACGGCCATTCACGGCCTCGCTGGGATAGTTGCCCATGGTGTACTGATCCTGCTTCCAAACCTTGTTATTCAAGTACATATAGATAGGATCATTACTTTCCTCACGCGTATTGGTACGATGCAGATCCAGCATTCCCGAAAGATCGAATCCATTCTTGCGATAATTGAAATCAAATTGATTTAAAACACTGAATTTCTTCATGTTATATCGCACATAAGAACGATCAGAGAATGAGAAGCCATCGCCAACCGTCTTTTTCGTACGAATACGGATGACAGCAGGGACAGAAGCATCGTACTGGGCACCTGGATTGGTTACCACATCAACGGAATGCACATTATCGGCAGTAATCTGCTGAAGTTCCTCGTTGTCACGAATCTTACGGCCGTTGACATAAATCTCAGGCACGCCACGGCCAAACACATTCACCTGATCATTGGTAACAGACACATTAGGAATCTTCTCCAGCACTTGAATTAAAGTACCAGCACGTTCCAAAATAGAACCTTGAACTACTGTTACTAACGCATCGTTCTTAATTTGGGTGTGAGGAAGATTTCCTTTAACAGTTACCTCAGATAAAGTCTGGCTATCAGAATTCAAAACAATATTTCCGCCATTAAACGAATTTAAGGGAATGTAACGACTATGAAAACCAACTGCAGAAACACGCAACAATTCTGCACGAGCAGAACGTTTAATTTCATATTTACCATTCTCGTCACTTACAAATCCATCCACAAATGTGGAGTCAGGAAGCGACATCATGACCAGATTGGCAAAGGAAACAGGTTGCTGATTTTCGTCAACAAGCGAACCTGTAAAGGACTGTGCAAAGCATCCTGGAGTTGATAAAACAAAAACTAAAACGGATGCTATATAATTAACTCTCTTATTCATAATGCAAAATTAAGGAAATAAATTATCATACCATAAAACTAATTCATGAAATATTCAGTCAGTTGAGAAAAAAGCCTTATTTTTGCATGTAAAATAAGACAACCAAAGATTATCATTATTGCAAAATAATGACGATTATGTTTAATAGATAATATTTAAATGTTCCCTTCCCATGGAATATTACGAAATTACATTTAAAACCACACCCACATCAGAAACCATCAATGATGTGCTTTGCGCACTGGCAGGTGAAGCCGGATGCGAAAGTTTCATCCCCAACAACGAAGGACTGACTGCTTACGCACAGCAGAAACTTTTTGATGAGGATGTACTGAAAAGTTATCTGGAGTTTTTCCCCATTGAAAATGTAACTGTGGAATATTCAATCAAGGAAGCTGAGAACAAGGACTGGAATCAAGAATGGGAAGAAAATTCCTTCCAGCCTATCATAATCGGCAATGAATGTGTGGTTCACGGTTCAAATCATACCGATGTACCAATAGCCAAATACAATATCAAAATTAACCCAAGACTGGCATTCGGCAGCGGTCATCATCAG
>JAZQPA010000052.1:0-3109 GCA_045628125.1 Bacteroidaceae bacterium | reverse complement strand
GGAGCAAGAGATGCAACTGTTCAGGCACGGCCTTCAAAACATAAAGGATGAATTAACCCACAGTGTGGACAGCCACAGCCGGAACCTGCTGCGCATGAACATCGAACTGTTGCTGGAGCATCTGCTGCGCTTCTACGACCGTCAGTTTATCTTCCGGAAAGACATCAACCAGAATATCCTGAGCCGGTTCGACCACGAACTGCACGAATATTATGCTCAAAAAAAGTATTTGCGCCAGGGATTGCCCAATGTGGCTTATTTCGCTGACATATTCTGTCTTTCACCAGGCTATTTCAGCAGTATGGTAAAACGGGAAACGGGAAAATCGGTACAGGAATTGATTATGCTGCACATCATAAATGTGGCTAAGCAAAAACTGCTGGAGGGTACCCTAAGCATTGCGGAAATCAGCTATGAACTGGGATTTCAGCACCCTCAGCACTTTACCCGCTTCTTCAAAAAAAATACGGGTTTAACACCAAGGGAATTCAGGATTACCGCCTGAACCTCCCCCCATTGTCATCCTGAGTGAAACGTAGGATCTTTCTTGGCTAGTAGTGGCCATCCGGTTTAGAAAGATTCTTCGCTACGCTCAGAATGACATTATTTAGTCTTTGGGCTACGCTCAGAATGACATTATATCTTTCTTACTTACGCATTGCCATAAAGTATTCCTCCCACAAATCCTGCTGCTTCTTGTTCTGTACCGGAGTCTAAAATTATTATATACAAATGGAAATCATCATTATAGATTAGGTAAATAGTAAACTGATTTGGTTCGTTGCGATAGTAAATCTTAACTGCTGATCGGCTAAATGGAATCAGGGCTTATTATTTACCAAGAAATTTGCTCCCTGACTGAGTAAAGTCCTCCAATAAGCGTAAGTTTTTCGATTAAATAGTGTATATTTGTAAGGTGAATGCGGAACAAATTAATAATATATGTATGAAAAGAAAAAATTTACTTACATCACTGCTGTCGTGCCTTCTCTGCATCGGTACGACCTGGGCACAACCCAAGGTTGTGAAAGTGGGAGAAACCACCCATTTTGAAATCGACGGAAAACCATTCGTCATGTTCACCGGCGAGTTGCATAACTCCACCAGCACCAGCGAGAGCTACATGAAGCAGATCGGGGTTTGGGAGCAGATGAAGAAAGGCAATTTCAATACCGTCATTGCCTCTGCTTCCTGGAATGTGGTAGAGCCACAGCCGGGCCAGTACGATTTCACCTCGGTGGATCATGTCATCAAGAACGCCCGTGCCAATAACATGAAGGTGGTGATGATCTGGTTTGCCAGCTGGAAGAACGGTAATTCCACCTATGCTCCAAGCTACATCAAGCGTAACCCAAAGAAGTACCCATTGGTACAGAAGGAGGACGGTTCGTACCTGAATGTGCTCTCTACCTTCGGCGAGGAGGCCATGAAGGCCGATAAAGCCGCATTTGTGGCACTGATGAAACACATCAAGGAGGTGGATCCTGATCACACTGTCATCATGATGCAGGTGGAGAACGAGATGGGTATCCTGGGTTCCATCCGCGACTATTCCCCTGCAGCTCAGAAGGCATGGAAAGGACAGGTGCCTGCCGACCTGACCGCTTATCTGACCGCTCACAAGGGCAAGCTGTATCCGGAATTGGAGAAAGTATGGGCTGCCAACGGCCAAAAGACCAAGGGTACTTGGGAAGAAGTGTTCGGAAAGAGCTATTCCAACTCGGACAACTACCTGGATTTCCCGGAATATACCGAGGAGATTTTCCAGGCTTACTACTACGGTAAGTATGTAGGTGAGATTGTGGCTGCCGGCAAGGAGGCACATAATATACCTATGTACGTAAACAACTGGCTCCGTCAGCCGGGTATGGCTCATCCAGGTCAGTATCCTTCGGGAAGTCCACTGCCAGAGGTTATCGATGTTTGGCGTGCAGCGGCTCCACAGGTTGATTTTACCGCACCGGATATCTACATCAACGAATACGAGTGGGTACTGAGTGAGTTCGCCCGCAGTCAGAACCCTATCTTCATCCCAGAATGCAAGGGTGATGTGGCCAAGGCGCTGTATGCTTACGGCGAGTACGATGCACTGGGCTTTGCTCCATTCGGCTTCGATGGTCCTAAGCAAGGTGGTCTGAGTGTATCAGATGAGGATTTTGACAATTTGGGTAAGGCTTATGGTATCCTGGGGCAGATTCAGCCTATGCTGGTGGCCAACTACGGTTCGGATAAGATGAGAGGTGCGCTGATTACCGATGAGCACCCAAGTGTGGAATTGCCGATGGGCGATTACATCCTGACCTTTACCTCATCCATGCGCAGAAGAGCGTTCAACTACGGTCAGGGTGCCGAGCAGCTGGCTGCCGAGAACGCTGCACTGGCTGCACAGGCCAAGAAGGCACAGAGCGGTGCGCTGGTTATCCAAACCTCTGCCGATGAGTTCTATATCGTAGGTATCAATGTTTCAGTCAACTTCAAGCATAAGGATGCCAAGAAGACAGGATCTGTCATGACCGATCTGATAGAAGAAGGTACATTTAAGGATGGCAAGTGGGTTCCAGGCCGGAATCTGAACGGCGACGAGAACAGAGTCAGCATCAGTGGCGTGGGAGCAGAGCGGGTTATCCTTTACAGCTCGCCTGCAGGGAATTAAAAAAAAGGGTGTGTCACTTTGACACACCCTTTTTTATTGTAAGTCATCCTCTAAGTTCCCTTTTGTCATCCTGAGCGAAGCTTGCGAAGCGAAGGATCTTACTAAACCGGATGGCCTACTAGCCAGGAAAGATTCTTCGCTATCGCTCAGAATGACAATAACACATCCCCTGTCATTATCAATTATCTCACTCCCTCGTCATTATAGTTCAGTCGCACACCACGAGAGGCATATACATTCTTCAGCATGCCGCCTTGCTGAGGCTCACCCTTAACCTGGCCGGAACGCAACTGCAAGCACAGTTCGCCAATGTCACTCACACGCTTAGGAGTCTCTACGTTCACACCCATGTAATGACCCGGATACATCTTCTCAATGCCGTATTTCTCCAAGAAGTAACTCATCTTCTGACAAGTAGTAATCTGGGTGGTAAGGTTGGTAGTGATGAGCAGGTTG
>JAZQPA010000051.1:0-2822 GCA_045628125.1 Bacteroidaceae bacterium | reverse complement strand
AGACCGCTTGGCCTCCGACTTCACAGGCTACCTGCACACCCTCCTGGGGCACGCCGGTCTTGAAGTTGACCACCGTTCCGCTGAGGGTAAAGCGCTGCCCGTCAGTCCTTGACTGTTCGGCACCTATACGGTAGATCTGGTTTTCGGACGAGGCGATGACTTCGGGGACATAAGCGTTATGGCCGCTATCGGACCTGTGCTGAGCATCCAGTGCCGGAAGTTCAGTGACCAGAGTGGTGGACGGCAGGATGAACAACCGGTCATTGTACCGGCTCACCCGGTAGGGAGTAGTCACCAGCGACTCTGCCAGTTTCTGTTCAGAGAACGGTGCGAAAGGTCTGATCTTCATACTGTCCGGGGCCAGGCTGTATACCTGGACACCCTGGCTGTGCAGCTGCCGGATGAACTGTCCCAGCGGAATGCTGTCGTTCTGCTGGGCCATGGCCCATGCGGGGCTCAGGCTCAATGCTGTTAATAGATATAAGGCAGGCTTCATGGTTCAGGGAATTAGGGTATTCAGATAACGGATGCAGCCGGAAAGGGAGGATTCACGCTGTCCGGCAGAGAATTTCAGGTGATGCTCCCTGCGGTAGCGCTGCAGATCCTGCCTGTATTCAGGGAACAGTCCTACAAGCTGGGCAAATGAAGTGACAGGGGGCTGTACAGCGCCGGGCATGACATAGTACTGCTGACGGTTGTTGAAGGTGCGGTACAGCTTGCCCATCTCCTCGGTCCTGGCTCCCACGGTCTTGTACCGGTGGTCCAGCAGGCTTACCTTCTCCCCTGCATGGACCTGACGGCTGAAACCTCCGCGGGCCACGTTCGGGACAAAGCGGTCTCCGTCCAGGGTGAACCACTCCACCTGTTTCTGGTCGGGCACTACCTTGGCGTTCCTCACCGGGGTCATCACCACCACATACTGCGCATGGGCATCGTAGCGGATGGGGACATCCTCATACACCACACCGGCATAGCTGATGCTGCCCGGGCGGAACTCGGATGTATCCAGATAGGGAATATCGGCCCACACACGCTGGACCAGCTCATCCTCCAGGTGCCCCTGGTACAGGCCGGCATAGTCCCCTGCCGTTTGCTGGTACAGCCGGGTCTCGTACTGCTGGGCATAGGTGCTTACCGTCAGGCACATGGCCATGAGCATCAATGCTGCACGCTTGTTTTTCATCATAGATTTATGTATTAGTCCTATTTTCTTTTGCAAATTTACCTTTTTTCTTTAAAAGACAATGAATGAAACATTTACCCCCCCCATTTTTACATCATTTAACATTCATGATGCCTTGATAGTGAGAGACTGGTCATGACACTTCAGTTACCAATGACTGTATATATTCTCTGGTTGAAATGGACTTTTCGCTAATTCCTAATTTGTTTTTCAACCTTAACAACCGCTGTTTTACAGAAGGGTTACTTATTCCGTAGAATCGTTCCATCTCTGGATTAGTGAGACCTATTTTCAATAACATACAGTCCCTGACTTCATTTTCTGTCAAATTGGGATGGGTATTTCGCAGTAGTATTACAAAATTGGAGAAGTTTTCATTCAAAAAGATTTCGATTACTAACCAATCCTCTTCTTGTAAATCTGCAGTTCTCAGTTTTGTTTTATACTCATTCAGCTGTTTCTCGTAATCTGATTTTAGGAGGAAAAAGGATTTCATCAATGCAAGCTGCTTTCCCTTAATCTCAAATTGCATCTTTTCTATTTCCAACTGCTTCCTTTCATAATTGAGCTTAATATTGGCTTTTTTCTTTGAAATGTAAAATGAATATATAACCAGCAAAACAATAATAATCAGAAGCGTTATTACAAGGATACTGATTAATAGTGATTTGCTAAATAGGGCCTCAATCTCGTTTTTCTGAGTGGTTAACTGGTGGTTGTCCTCTTGATAACTTGCATTATCAGATTCGCTGGAGTAGTACAGGCGTTTTAGTAATGCTTGCACGGAATCTGAATATTCTTCTGCATTCTTATTGCCATGTTTGGACAAGTTAATAGACAGCAATCTATTGTAGATATTATATTTTGTGTAGACGCTGGATGGAATCTTAGTGGCGGTTTTTAATAGTTCTTCTGCCTGATCCAACGAATCCAATCTAATGTAACATCCTGCCATGTGTGAATAAAGAGATGGGTCCCTTTCCGATGAAGTGTTCCACGCCATTTTAGCATAATAAAGAGCCGAATCCGGCCGATTCATACTGAGCTGTATCTGTGAGATACTGTGGTAGGTTTTTCCGGATAACTCTTGGTTATTTGATGAAATAGCCAAGTGCAATGCTTTATTCATATATACCAGGGCTGAATCTTTTTCACCAATCATATAATAACCTGTTCCTACCTCACGGATCAAGTAAATCTGATTGCTTATGTTGTTCTGATTCATGGATTCGTAAAGTTTCAGGGCCTTTTGGGCATAGACCAACGCTTTCTTGGGGTTCCTAATCTTAAGCGCTCTTCTCATCTGAAAACAGGCCAGATACTCTGTATATTTATCTCCCTGGGTTTCTGCAGAGTTTATAGACTTCCATAAATAGTCTTCAGCCAATTTTAAACTGTCTATCAGGACATAATACAATCCTTGGTAGTAGCAGAATTTGGCATAAAGAGAGTCTGTTTCCTTATTATCATAATAGCTCTTGGCTATGGATAGGAGGGAATCGTCTGTTACATCTAACCCGCTCTTGTCTTGTGCTATGGAATATAGAAGAGCGTATCGGGCACTCAGGGGGGTGTGAAGGCTATGCCGGTCAATCGTACTGAGAATAGATATAGCACTGTCCGGATTAGTGTTCAATAA
>JAZQPA010000050.1:0-2798 GCA_045628125.1 Bacteroidaceae bacterium | reverse complement strand
TTTTGCATGCATTAAACTGAACGTTATGGAAATAGATGCCTTATATAAACTGTTCCTGCAGCATCCGGTAGTAACAACCGATAGCCGTGACTGTCCGCATGGTTCAATATTTTTCGCACTGAAAGGTGAGTCTTTCAATGGTAATAAATTTGCAGAGAAAGCCTTGGAGGCCGGTTGCTCGTATGCTGTGGTGGATGAGGCTGAATATGCTAATCCGGATAATGACCGCCTGATTCTGGTGGATGACTGCCTGGCTGCTTTGCAGCAACTGGCTAATTATCATCGCCGTCAGTTGAAGACTCCGATAATTGGAGTGACGGGAACCAATGGAAAAACTACGACAAAGGAATTGATTTCTACCGTGTTGATGCAGAAATACAAAGTGCTGTATACCCAGGGAAATTTCAATAATCACATCGGTGTGCCAAAGACTTTGCTGCGCCTTACTGCCGAGCATGAGCTGGCTGTGGTGGAGATGGGTGCCAATCATCCGGGCGAGATTAAGACTTTGGTGAATATTGTGGAACCGAATTGCGGCATCATTACCAATGTGGGTAAGGCACATCTGGAGGGCTTCGGCTCTTTTGAAGGGGTCATAAAGACAAAGGGCGAGTTGTATGATTTCTTGCGCACCCGTCCGGATAGCCGTGTGTTTATCCATCGCGATAACCCTTATCTGAATGGTATGGCACAGGGACTGAATTTGGTTACTTATGGCTCTACTACTGAAGAGCTTCAGGCTGTCAACGGCGAGGTCATCGAGTGTGCTCCTTATCTGACTTTCCGCTGGAGAATGGGACAGGGTGAATGGCATAGGGTGGAATCTCATCTGATTGGTTCTTACAATATTGACAATATGCTGGCCGCTGCTGCTATCGGCTTGTATTTCGGAGTCTCACCCGAGCAGATTGATGCGGCTCTGGCGGGATATATCCCTCAGAACAACCGCTCGCAGCTGGAGGTTACTGAACGTAATCATCTGATTATTGATGCCTATAATGCCAATCCTACCAGCATGATGGCGGCCCTGAAGAATTTCCGGGAGATGAAGGTGGAACGTAAGTTCGCTCTTTTGGGCGATATGCGTGAGTTGGGTGCCGGAAGTGTGGAGGAACACCAGAAGGTGGTGGATTTTATCAAGGAGTGCCGCTTTGACCAGGTGTGGCTGGTGGGACAGGAATTTGCCAAGGCTCAGCACGATTTCCGTACTTTCGGTAATGTGGATGAGGTTAATGCGGCATTGGATGCGGAACAGCCTTCCGGCTATTGCGTTCTGGTAAAGGGATCGAACGGAATAAAACTGTCTCAGACTGTTTCTCATTTGTAATTGGTTTTCATCATGGAAAATGAAGAATTAATACTGATGCGTATTACAGGCGAGGACCGCCCTGGCCTGACTGCCAGTCTGATGGGCATCCTGGCTAAATACGATGCGAATGTGTTGGATATCGGTCAGGCTGATATCCATAATACCTTGTCACTCGGTATCCTTATTAAAGTGAATGAGCGTAATAGCGGTAACGTGATGAAGCATGTGCTGTTCAAATCATCGGAACTGAATGTGAACGTGCGTTTCATTCCTGTTACCTTCGAAGACTATAATGCATGGGTGAGCCGTCAGGGTAAGAACCGGTATATCCTTACGGTATTGGGCCGCCGCCTGGAAGCCCGCCAGTTGGAGGCTATTTCCGGACTGATTGCTGATCAGGACTTGAATATTGACGCAATTCGCCGTCTTAGCGGTCGCCCTCCTTTGGAATATGATTCTCACGAGAATACCCGTGCCTGTTGTGAGTTCTCGGTGCGCGGAACGCCTCGCGACCGTCATGAACTGCAGCGCCGGTTGATGGAGATTTCCTCTGAGATGGAGATGGACTGCTCGTTCCAGTTGGATAATATGTATCGCCGTATGCGCCGATTGATCTGTTTCGATATGGATTCTACGCTCATTCAGACGGAATGTATCGATGAATTGGCGATACGTGCTGGAGTGGGCGATGAGGTGAAGGCCATTACGGAGAGTGCCATGCGTGGAGAAATTGATTTTAAGGAAAGTTTCACCCGCCGTGTGGCATTACTTAAGGGATTGGATGTGAGTGTGATGCGGGATATAGCCGAGCATATGCCCATTACTGAAGGTGTGGATCGCCTGATGTTTGTGCTGAAAAAGTACGGATATAAGATTGCCATCCTGAGCGGTGGATTTACGTTCTTTGGCGAGTATCTTCAGCGTAAATTCGGTATAGATTATGTGTATGCCAACGAATTGGAGGTGGATGATAACGGTAAACTTACCGGTAATTATGTGGGTGAGGTGGTAGATGGAAAGCGTAAGGCTGAACTGCTTCGCCTGATTGCTCAGGTGGAAAAGGTGGATCTGGCTCAGACCATTGCCGTGGGCGATGGAGCGAACGATCTTCCTATGCTTTCGTTGGCTGGATTAGGTATCGCATTCCACGCTAAACCTCGTGTGGTGGCCAATGCCAAGCAGAGTATCAACACCATCGGATTGGATGGCGTACTGTATTTCTTAGGTTTCAAAGATTCCTATTTGGATATTTAATTCTAAGTTCTTACTGTTTCCGCCAATCTTACGAATCCGGCCTAATGCCTGCTTCTTTTTATATATATAAATAAAGGTGTGGTACTTGATTTTGGTCATGAAACCTAAAAAATCGGGTATTTTCTGCATATTTTTCTTGTGATATGCTTGCAGATTCAAAAATTTGGCGTACCTTTGCACTCGCTTTCCGGAACGAACGGGTAAGCAACAGAAGATAAGCGATCTTTGATAGACT
>JAZQPA010000049.1:0-6752 GCA_045628125.1 Bacteroidaceae bacterium | reverse complement strand
TGGTACGGCTGCCGCCTGCTTTTGTGCTGCTGGCAGCTGAGATGCTACTGGTGCAGAAGGCGCCTCTGGTTGCTGAGGTGCTACCGGTGTCACGTCTGTTGCCGGTGCTGAAGGTGCAGTTGCTGGCTTCGGAGCATTTGTCTTGGCCCTAGGTTCCTTAGGTGCCACAGGTTTGCTTGCCCGTTTCTTAGGTTTTGCCGCTTCCTCGGTGGCTACGGCCACACGGCGGTTGGTCGTATCGGCCAGCACGGTGTTGACGATATCAGTCACCATGGCCTTCAGCTCTTCCAGGAAGGTGCGTGCCTCATAGTCATGACGCTCTATCTGGCGCAGCTTGCGTTCCCAGATACCCGTCAGCTCGGCACTTTTCAGCAGTTCCTCGCGAATCAAACCTATCAGTTCCACACCGGTAGGGGTGGCCCACAGGTTCTTCTTTTCCTTGCGGATATATTTTCTTTTGAATAATGTCTCGATGATGGCTGCACGGGTAGAAGGGCGGCCGATACCGTTTTCCTTCAGCGCATCGCGCAGTTCGTCGTTATCCACCAGCTTGCCCGCCGTTTCCATGGCACGCAGCAGGGTGGCTTCGGTGTAAGGCTTGGGAGGAGTGGTCCATTTCTGTTGCAAATCAGGAACATGAGGGCCACTTTCACCCTTAACGAAAGCAGGCAGTGTACGTTCCTCATCCCCGTTCTTCTCATCCTCCTCGGCTTGTTTGTATGCCTCGGTTCCCGGAGCGGCATTGGTTTGCGGTTTCACGAATACCACACGCCATCCCTCATCCAGAATCTGCTTGCCGGTGGTTTTGAAACCGATTTTCTCCACCTCGCCCAATACGGTAGTAGTGGAGAACTTGCAGTCGGGGTAGAACGAGGCGATGAAGCGTCTGGCCACCAGATCATACACCCTGCGTTCCATATCAGTCAGATTTACAGCCGGAACACCCGTAGGGATAATGGCATGGTGGTCGGTCACCTTGCTGCTGTCAAACACCTTCTTGCTTTTCAGCAGTTTCTTGCCCTGCAGCGGAGCCGTAAGGGTGGCATAGTCGCGCAAACCAGCCAGGATGTTGGGGCATTTGGGATAGATGTCATCGCTCAGGAAGGTGGTATCCACACGCGGATAGGTGGTGAATTTCTTCTCGTATAAAGATTGGATGAGTTGCAGTGTCTGGTCGGCCGAGTAACCGAACTTCTTGTTGCACTCCACCTGCAGCGAAGTCAGGTCGAACAGTCGTGGAGGCGCCTCCACACCCTTCTTGGTGCTGATGTCGGTTACGGTAAAGTCGCTGCTTTTCACGGTTTCCAGGAACTCGCGTCCCTCCTGCTCGCTGGTAAAGCGACCCTTGGTGGCATTGAACGTGGTGTCACGGTACACCGTTTTCAGTTCCCAGTACGCCTCGGGTACAAAGTGCTCTATCTCCTCCTGACGCTTCACAATCAGAGCCAGGGTAGGGGTTTGTACACGGCCGATGGACAGCACCTGACGGTTCTGCCCGTATTTCAGGGTATAGAGACGTGTGGCGTTCATGCCCAGTGTCCAGTCACCGATGGCACGGCTCAATCCCGCCTCGTACAGCGACTGATACTCTGTCTGATCCTTCAGCGTCTTGAAACCCTCGCGGATAGCCTCCTCGGTCAGCGAGGAAATCCACAGGCGCTTTACGGGGCACTTGGCACCCGCCTTCTGCATCACCCATCGCTGAATCAGCTCACCTTCCTGGCCGGCATCACCGCAGTTGATAATCATGTCCGCCTGCTGCATCAGTGTCTGAATCACGGCAAACTGCCGGGCAATGCCCTTGTCCTCCTTCAGCTTAATGCCGAAACGTCCCGGAATCATGGGCAGTGAACTCAAACTCCAGGCTTTCCAGTTGGGGGTATATTCGTGCGGCTCCTTCAGCTCACACAGGTGGCCAAACGTCCAGGTCACCTGATATCCGTTGCCCTCAATGTATCCCTCGTGGCGTGTTTTCGCCCCCAATACATTGGCAATATCCTGTGCCACACTCGGTTTCTCTGCAATACAGACAATCATTCGCTTTCTATTTTAGAATGCGAAGTTAAGCCAATATCGGAGAAGTACCAAATTTAGCGAAAAAATCGTGTGCAATTTCCCCGATTTGTTGTACATTTGCAGTAAAGGAATAATCGATGCGCAGAATAATTCTCATCACAGGCGGGCAGCGTTCGGGCAAGAGCACTCATGCCGAGCACTTGGCTTTGGAGCTTTCGCCCAATCCGGTGTATGTGGCTACGGCTCATATCTGGGATGACGAGTTCCGCCAGCGGGTAATCCGGCATCAGGAGAGAAGAGGCCCCCAGTGGACAAACATCGAGGAGGAAATGCACCTTTCCCGCCATCAGGTGGAGGGACGCGTGGTTCTGGTGGATTGTCTGACCCTGTGGAGTACCAATTTTTTCTTCCTGAACGGAGAGGAGCAGCCGGTGCAGCAGACGGTGGATGCGGTATGTGCCGAGTTCGACCGTTTTGTGAGCCAGGATGCCACCTTTATCTTCGTGACCAACGAGATTGGTTTGGGCGGTACATCAGCCAGTGATGTCCAGCGCCATTTTACCGATGTGCTGGGTTGGGTGAACCAACATGTGGCTGCTGTGGCCGATGAGGTGATTCTGATGGTTTCGGGTATTCCGGTGAAAGTAAAATGACCACTATGAGACAGTTTGCTATACAAGCACCCGATGCCGCTTTGAAAGGGGCATTGCAGGATAAGATTGATAACTTGAATAAGCCTAAGCGTTCCCTGGGACGCCTGGAGGATTTGGCCATGCAGGTGGGTTTGATTCAGCAAACCCTGTCACCTACCTTAAGCCATCCCTGCCATATCCTTTTCGGCGCCGATCACGGCATCGAGCGGGAGCATGTCAGTGTTTCTCCGCGTGAGGTGACCTGGCAGCAGATGATCAACTTTACCCGGGGTGGCGGTGGCGTGAATATGATCTGCCGTCAGCACGGATTCAAGTTCATCGTGGTGGATATGGGCCTGGATTATGATTTGTCGGCCTATCCTACCATCCTGAACCATAAGATAGGTTTGGGAACCCGTAATTTCCTGTACGAGGCAGCCATGACCGAAGAGGAAATGAACCGCTGCATCGAGGTGGGTGCGGATCTGGTGAAGCAGTGCCGTGCCGAGGGATGTAATGTCATCTGTTTCGGCGAGATGGGTATTGCCAATACCTCTCCTTCATCGGTGTGGATGAGCTTGTTCGGTCATCTGGAACTGCATACCTGTGTGGGTGCCGGTGCCGGATTGAGCAACAATGGCATCTGGCATAAGGTGGAGGTGCTGCAGAATTCCATCGACCGTTTCTATTCTACCATGCGAAGCCGCAGTCACCTGCCCGAGGAGATTATCCGCTGGTTTGGCGGTTATGAGATGGTGGCTACCATCGGTGCCATGCTTCAGGCGGCCGAACAGCACATGGTTATCCTGGTGGACGGTTTCATCATGTCGGCTTGTATGCTGGCTGCCAGCGTTTTATACCCTGATGTGCTGCACTATGCCATCTTTACCCATTCGGGCGACGAGATGGGTCATGCCAAGTTGCTGAGCCTGATGAAGGCCAATCCTATCCTGCACCTGGGATTGCGACTGGGCGAGGGAACCGGTGCATTGTGTGCTTTCCCTATCATTGATTCTGCCGTTCGCATGATGAACGAGATGAACAACTTTGAAACCGGACAGATTACCAAATATTTCTGATGAAAGAGAAACTGTCACACGTATGGGCGGCCTTGTGCCTGTTTACCCGTTTGCCCTTGTGGCGCATCTGGAGTGTGCCGGCTGACAGTTACCGCTATGCCAGTCATCACTGGATGGTGGCGGGTGGCTTTGCTGCCGCTCTGGTGGGTGCCGTGGCCTTCCTGGGGTGCTATGAGGTGATGCCCACTCCCCTGTGTGTGCTGCTGGCCATTGTGCTGAACCTGTTCCTTACGGGTGCCTTTCATGAGGATGGCTTGGCCGATTTCTTTGACGGATTCGGTGGCGGACACGACCGTGCGGGCATCCTGCGCATCATGAAGGACAGCCACATCGGTACCTTTGGCGTGATAGCGCTTATCCTGTATTTTATCCTTACGGCTTATTGCATGACCCAGTGGATAGGGGCCTTGCACCGTATTCCCCATACCGCTTTCTGCATCTGGCTCATCTATGTGATGCAAGCCATCTGGAGCCGTTTCCTGGCTTCTTTCATCCTGGCACTGCTGCCCTATGCGCGCTCGGAGGAGGATGCCAAGATAAAGACCACTTACGCTTCCTGGAGATGGTACAACTGGGTGTATGCCCTGGTGGTGGCGCTGGGTTCCTACATGGCTTTCCAGCTGCTGTTGCCTTATCCGCTTCCGGTCATGGAGATATGGCTGGTGGCTCCTGTCATCACCATGCTGGTGCTGTACTGGAAGATGCTCACCCGCATCAAGGGCTATACGGGCGACTGCTGCGGCGCTACTGTCCTGCTGTGTGAACTGACCATGAACGTGACACTTACCTGCTGGTTCTTCTTATTGGGTATCGTATGAAAAAGTTGCATCCTGTTATGTTGGCCGGTACGGGCAGTGATGTGGGCAAGAGTGTTTTGGCCGCTGGCCTTTGCCGTATCTTTCTGCAGGACGGTTATCATCCCGCTCCTTTCAAGGCGCAGAACATGGCGCTGAATTCCTTTGCCACTCCCGAGGGGTTTGAGATTGGCCGTGCCCAGGCGGTTCAAGCCGAAGCGGCGGGTATTCCCTGCCATACCGATATGAACCCCCTGCTGCTGAAACCTTCGTCCGACCATACCTCGCAGGTGGTGCTGAACGGTAAGCCCGTAGGCAACCGCAATGCGTATGATTATTTCCGGAAGGAGGGGCGCGAGGAGTTGCGTGCCGAGGTGAATGCGGCATTCGACCGCCTTTCCCAGCGTTTTAATCCGATAGTGATGGAGGGTGCCGGCAGTATCAGCGAGATTAATCTGGCGGATACCGATTTGGTGAATATGCCCATGGCGCGTTATGCCGATGCTGATGTGATTCTGGTGGCCGACATCGACCGTGGTGGTGTGTTTGCCAGTGCCTATGGCAGCATCATGCTGCAGAAGCCGGAGGATAAGCATCGCATCAAGGGCATCATTGTCAATAAGTTCCGTGGCGATATCCGTTTGTTTGAATCGGGTGTCAGGATGATGGAGGAGATTTGCGGTGTGCCTGTGCTGGGCGTTATCCCTTATTTTAAGGATATCCATATCGAGGAGGAGGATTCCCTGTCGCTGGATTACAAGAAGCTGCAGGCAGCCAAGGGCAAGGTGAATGTGGCCGTGGTGCTGCTGCGTCATATTTCCAATTTCACGGATTTCGACCGTCTGGAGATGGACGACCGTGTGCACCTGTTCTATACCAACAATACCGACGAGTTGCAGAAGGCGGATGTGATTATCATTCCGGGCAGTAAGAGTACCCTGGACGATTTGTACGAGCTTCGCCGTAATGGGGTGGCACAAGCCATTCTGCGTGCGCACCGCAACGGAGCCACTGTACTGGGCATCTGTGGCGGTTATCAGATTATGGGTCGCGAGGTACTGGATCCCGATGGGGTGGAGGGCAGCATCAGCCGATTGCCGGGATTGGGTTTACTGCCTACCCGTACCACCATGAGTGGCGAGAAGGTGACCCGTCAGGTGGATTTCACGTTTGGTGATTGCGCAACGGTTTGCCAGGGTTATGAGATTCACATGGGTGAGACGGAGCTGCTGGACGGTGCCGCCTCGCTGTGCCGCATTCAGGGCGACGGCCATGCCGACGGTTGCTTCATCAGCCAGCGCTGCATGGGTACCTACATCCATGGCATCCTGGATAATTCCGCCTTTGTGGATTACCTCTTGGAACCCTATGCCGATAAGCTGCAGCACGTGGAACTGGATTACCAGGCGTATAAGGAGGAGCAGTACAATAAACTGGCCGATCATCTTCGCCAGCACCTCAACATGGATTTGCTGTACCGCATCATGGGTGCGTGACACGTTATCTCAAAGTCACCGTAATCGTCAATCCGCCACCCGGAGTTTCTGAAGCTTCCACCCCACCGCCATACTGAAGGGCAATGTTCTTGACTATGGCCAATCCCAATCCTGTACCGCCCATGCGGCGACTGCGGCCTTTGTCTATGCGGTAAAAACGCTCAAAGATATGCGGCAGATGTGGTGCAGGCACTCCCTGTCCGTTGTCGGAAAGCGTGATGACCCATCCGGAAATTTCCTGTTTACCGCTCACCGTAAAGCGGGTGGCTCCGCTGGCGTATGCCACGGCATTGCTGAAGATGTTGCTGAAAAGAGAATACAGCAAGGCATTGTCGCCCGGCAGAACCATCTTCTCTGGTATCTGCAGGTTCAGTTCCATACCCTTGTTCTCGAAAGAGGAATGCATCTCATCGGCCAGTGCCATCAGCAGCTGACTGAGGTCGACCGGTGTTTCCGGACGGACGATATGGGCTTCGTCCAGCCGTGTCAGTGTGCTCATGTCCTGCAGCAGGCGGCTCATGCGCTGGCTCTGGGCATAGCATTTCCGGATGAACAGCATCTGTTTCTCCTGTGGCATGTCCGGTGTACTGGTCAGTGTCTCCAGATAGCCCTCGATGGTGGCTGCCGGTGTCTTCAGCTCGTGTGCCGCGTTCTCGGTCAGTTGCCTTTTGATGCGCTGCTTGTCGGCTTCACTGCGGTGCAACCTGTGGCGCAGATACAGTACGATGGCTATCA
>JAZQPA010000048.1:0-9410 GCA_045628125.1 Bacteroidaceae bacterium | reverse complement strand
ATCTGAACCAGTTTCTGCTGATTCTCTTTTGATAATTCACCCGCCAACATGCTTTTTACTTCCTCTTCGCTAATGCTTCCAGCACTCTGGACCACCTTCATATTCACATTGTTCAGTGAATAATAAGGCAACCTGCTTTCGCCATCTTTGATTTTTAAGCAATCTACTTCCTGTCCGATGAGCATGACACTGAATGAACGGTTTTTATAATCCAGATTCTTTCCCACAATCTGGGTGTGATCAAAATTCAACTCCTCCTGAATGAAATATTCAACCCGTTGCTCAAAGACACTTTGACGTACCATCCCGAAGGTAAGCCAAATGGCAGGGATAATGGTTATCAGTGTGATGGCTGTAATGATGTGTCTTACTCTGGCTTCACGAGCCTTATCGACAAAGCTCTTTTTCCTGAACTTGATGATGAACGTGGCGCCAATGAATGTGGCTAAGGCAATAAATATGGTGTTTATAATATATAGGTATAAAGCACCTAATGCGTAAGCTAAATTTCCAATGGCCAATCCAAAGCCTACGGTACACAATGGTGGCATCAAAGCCGTGGCAATGGCTACACCTGGAATGACATTTCCTGATCGCTGACTTTTACTGCTGAGTGCAATAATGCCCGCTAAACCACCACATAGAGCTATCAATACATCATAGAATGATGGTGACGTTCGTGCCAACAACTCGCTCTGAGCCAATGCGATAGGGGTGAGTAGGAAGTATAGTGTAGCTGTGGCCACACTGAATCCGGTGGCGATAAAATAATTGCGTATACAGCGCTTTAGCAACTCAAAGTCGTTGATGCTGACACTTATACCCAATCCGATGATAGGTCCCATCAGTGGAGATATAAGCATGGCACCGATAATGACTGCCGTGGAATTGGTGTTCAATCCCAATGAGGCGACAAAGATGGCCAAAACCAGAATCCATAGTTTTGCACCTGAGAACGAAGTACCCTGGACGATGCCCTCCAGAACTTCATCTTCCGGAGCGGCATCATCACCTATATAGAGTAAATGTTTTAGTCTCTTGCTGAAATCTTTCATGTCTGGTTACTTGATGATTTCCAAGGCACCAGTTGTCTGGTTGCGACGGAACTGCTTGTAGTAATCCCACATCAGTTGGGCTGTAGGCTTGAAATTCCAGTGTGCGTAGTTATTCACAGCAATATATTTGATCAATGGAATTCCAGCTGCATTTCTCTGCTCGCCAACCTCCATGGAGATATGCTTGTTGGTCTCAATATGCTGGCGGTTGTCCAGTTTCATACCGAATGTCTTATCTGCATTGAAATCCAATCCGTTAACCACATCCAGACCGTTCAGAGTCTGGTAAACACGCCAAGCATTGTAGATACTGCTCTTCTCGTAGATACCTGGTTTTGCGTAGATAACCACCTCATCTTCCACACCGCTTACTGAACAGTATGGCATCAGGGCTGTACCGCGCTTCTGGTTGGCATTACGCATCAGCAACTCGTAGGTGGTTCCGAAACGGGCAGCACTACCAGGACCTGACAGTCCACCAGAGTGTCCACCGACTGCTGCGAAGAAATAGGTGTTGTGCAGACCCAGAGTAGAGGCAGTGAATGAACCGGCAGAAAGACCTTCAGCGTAGACACGTGAACCGTCCAACTGAGGATTCTCCTCCAGAATAATACTCAGCACCTGCTCGATACCATCCAATCCCATGGCATCATAATCCTTGCTTCCCTGCCATTCCAGTTCCATTACGGCGAAATGCTCTTTTGCAGACAACTCAATAAAGCCTGATGTCTCGGCCTGGGTTCTTGGGTCATTGGTGTTACCGTGCAACAGTACCATGACAGGAATAGATCCCTTGGCAGCTGAAGCATCGGTGCCTTCAGGATAATACTCATACCACAATACATTGCCCAATCCGCGAACCTCACGTTCCTGCATCTTGCGGGTAATCTTCAGTTCGTCCAGATTGATGTATGGCTCCAACTCGTAAGCACCGTACTGGTTGAACTGGCAACCGGTGTACCAGGTATGATTAATGTTGTTGAAACGGTAGTTCTTGCTCAACAGATTTTCCCATGCATCGGCCATGAATTCACTGACTGACAGATTCTTGGCGGTATTGACTACTACCTGCTGCAATGGCTCTTCGGCATTAGCATATCGCTTGATGGTACCATTGGTTCCCGTCAGTTTCGCATCATTCAGTTTCAGGTAATTGGCAGCATTTGCTGTAGCAGCGTCACCATACAGATAGGCAGGTACAGGATAAGGCTCGCCGTTGAGGGCTGCAGATAGCGCCTTAGCAGCAACAGGCTTACCGCCATAGGTGGCAATACCGGCAATGCAACCGGCATTCTGTGCGAGGGCAGTATTGACAAATGTAGCGCCACGGCCAATACCAATCACCTTCAGGTTATTGATGATTTTCAGCTCATTAACCAACTTGACGAATGCATCCAGATCGGCCTTATTGTCATAGTCGTTGCCCACAGGACCGGAAATAATGAAACTTGCCGCATTCTCCTGCATGTAATGTTTCAGATTCAGCTCACGGATCAAGTCCTGTTCACCGGCAGCATCCAGTTTGGTGTCAGGATAAATCAGGAAGTTGGGTGCCATCTGGTCGTGTCCCTTATAATTCTTTGGAGTTCCCATTGAGGTAGAGCGACGGGCAGGCTGCTCTAACTTGGCCATATTCGTAAGGCGTAATGGGCGGATATCCGGACACAACTGTTGGATTTTTCCTACAATCTGAATACATGCAGGACCAACAACCGTGTTATGGTTGAAGCCTTCCAA
Source organism: Bacteroidaceae bacterium (assembly GCA_045628125.1). GTDB lineage: Bacteria > Bacteroidota > Bacteroidia > Bacteroidales > Bacteroidaceae > Minthousia. The sequence goes on along the minus strand of JAZQPA010000048.1, from coordinate 6,618 downwards.
CTCATTGAGGGATACATTTTTATTGCCGATATTCTTAGAGACAGACAGGAAATGAGCATTCTCCTCCCAACGGTCTTCCATCTCCAGATAGCGGTCGCCGGTAATCATGTAAATAGGAGCGGTATTAGCGCGGGTCTTGTTTACAGGAGCAAATTCATCAATGATAGGAATACCGTTTGGTAATCCGCGCTCCTTGCGGATGGTAAAGTGAGTTACAGATTGACCGCTGATAGGGAAGTAGGCCGCAACCTTGTCCGCATCAACACCATATTCAGCCAACCATTTCTTGTCTGTAGCCAGAATCAGATCCAGGTAACCACCTGCCGAGTGACCGCTTACATAGATACGCTCTTTGCTACCACCATATTCCTCGATGTGATTGAATGTCCATGCCAATGCCATGGCAGCATCCTGAATGTAAGCAGGATTCTTGGCACGTGGAGAGAGACGGTAGTTGACGGTTACCACTGCAATACCCTGATTCAGAAATTGCTCAGGGATGTGTTTGGAACCACCTTCCAGTCCGCCACCATGGTACCATACAATGGTAGGGAAATTGGTAACACCTTCCGGATAATAAATATCCAGTTTACAGCGCTCTAAACGATAGGCATCTGTCTCGTTCTCAGACACATAAGGAATATCCTTCAGTGTGGTGTAATGTTGTGCCATGGCACTGAGGCTGAACAGGCACATTACAATAAGCAATAAATAATGTCTCATGTTATTGTGTTATTTTAGTATCAGTTTTGGCAAATTTACGAAAAAAATAGACCTTGACCAAGGCTTAATGCCCTATTTTTACTTCCACCTTGTTTGTTTAAAATGTGGAAAATGATTACCTTTGCAATAATAGTGACAAAAATAGGACAAATTGAAAAAACTAAATAATATTCATATGATGCATAAGTATTCTCTTTTATTTGTGTTCCTTTGTGCGTTCCTTCAGTTGCCTGCACAGATTCAGCGCGTGGAACCGGCATTCTGGTACACCGGCATGAAGAATCATGAACTGCAGGTCATGCTGTATGGAAATGATGTTGCCAGTTATGAGGTGTCATTGAACTATCCGGGTGTTACCCTTAAACAGGTTTGCAAGGTAGACAATCCTAATTATCTGTTTGTTTATCTGGATGTTACCAGTGGAGCAAATCCTGGTAAATTTAATTTTACCCTGACTAAGGGCAAGAAAAAGATTCAGCAGCCTTATGAGTTGAGAGCCCGTAACAGCAAGGTAGGTGCCCAAGGTTTCTCCAAGGCCGATGTGCTGTATCTGATTATGCCCGACAGATTTGCCAATGGTGATCCCAAGAATGACAATTATGAGGAATATAAGGTGGACCGTTCCCGTGGAGGTTCCCGTCATGGAGGTGATTTCAAGGGTATTGCCGACCATCTGGATTACCTGAATGATTTGGGTATCACTGCCATCTGGCTGAACCCTATCCAGTACAACAAGGGTAATGGTGCCCATGGTTATGCCATCAGTGATTTCTATATGACCGATCCCCGTTTGGGAAGCAACGATGAGTACTGCCAACTGATTGACCAGGCTCACGGAAAGGGTATCAAAGTGGTGATGGATATGATTTTCAACCACAGCGGTTCCAGTCATTGGTGGATGCAGGATCTGCCTTCTGCCGATTGGTACAACCAGGGTCAGGTAGCCGAGAGTATGGGCAAGATGATGAAGGAAGGTGGTGACATGCGCCGTATGATGGGCAACCAGAACGACGGTTACTTCAATACCACTCATTACAAGTGGGTGCTGATGGATCCTCATGCCCCAAAAACTGAAAAGGATATCCTGCTGGACGGTTGGTTTACCCGCGGTATGCCCGACCTGAACCAACGCAATCCTCATTTAGCCACTTATCTCATCCAGAACAGTATCTGGTGGATAGAATATGCCCGTATTGATGGTATCCGTATGGACACCTATCCTTATGCCGATGCAGATTTCATGGCACGCTGGTGCAAGGAACTCTATGATGAGTATCCGGATTTCAATATAGTGGGTGAGGGATGGTACCCACGCAATTCGGCTGCCGGATGGTGGCAACGTGGATCCCGTATGCACGATTGGAACACCCAGTTGAAGACCGTAATGGATTTCGACCTGACATTTACAGCCAAGCGTGAACTGAAAAAGGAGAGCAATACCAAAGAAGGTCAGGAAGCCGGTCTTTTCAAATTGTACGAGTGTCTTACCCAGGATTTCCTGATTCCGGATCCGGACAATGTACTGGTATTCCTGGATAATCATGATCTGTCACGATTCATGGAGGATGGTGATCCATTGTGGAAGTTTAAACAGGGTATAGCCTTCCTGCTTACTACCCGTGGTATTCCTCAGCTATATTACGGAACCGAGATCCTGATGACCGGTGAAACATCCAGTCCTGGTGGTGATGCTAATGTCAGAAAGGATTTCCCTGGTGGATGGGAGGGTGATTCCGTTAATGCATTTACCCCTCAGGGCAGAACAGCGGATCAGAATGAGGCATGGAACTTTATATCTACCTTACTGAAATGGCGTCGTAATCATCCGGTTATGGCCAATGGACATCTGGTGCATTATACTCCCGATAACGATACCCGTTGCTATGTCTATGCCAAGACCGATGGCAAAAATACCGTACTTGTCATGCTGAACGGCAGTGATTCAGAAAAGCAAGTGGATATGAAGCGTTTCAGTGAAGTGATAGGTTCGCATACCACTGGTATTGATGCGATTACAGGAACGCAGATTAATCTGACGGACAAAGTGACCATTCCATCGCGAGGCGTATGGGTAATGGATTTGAGATAATGAAAAAGGTGTACAATTTTGTTGACCATGAAAAAAGGATGAGAGAACCTCATTCTTTTTTCATGGTCAAACTAATACGTTTACGTACCTTGTCAATATCCAGCACTTTCACTTTAACATGCTGGTGTAAATGTACCACTTGAGAAGGGTCAGATACATAGCGGTCGGCCAATTGTGAAATATGCACTAAACCATCCTGATGCACACCAATATCCACAAATGCACCAAAGTTTGTAATGTTGGTGATAATACCCGGTAATTCCATGCCTGGTATCAAATCGTCAGGGGTCTTAACACTAGGGTCAAACTGGAACACCTCAATCGCATTGCGCGGATCACGGCCCGGTTTGTCCAATTCTGAAAGTATATCCTGAATTGTGGGAAGACCTACTTCTTTTGTTATGTAACGGCTGGGCTGAATCCTACTACGGATTTGTTTGTTTTTTATCAGTTCATCCACCGTGCATTGCTGATCCTTGGCCATTTGTTCTACAATGGTATAACTCTCAGGATGTACGGCACTGTTGTCCAATGGGTTGACGGCTCCACTAACCCGCAGGAATCCGGCACATTGCACAAATGCTGATGGACCTAATCGGGGAACCTTCAGCAGTTGTTTGCGTGAACTGAACGCCCCATTCTCTTTCCGGTAGTTCACAATGTTCTGCGCAAGGGTGGGACCGAGTCCGCTGACATAGGTAAGAAGTTGCTGTGAGGCAGTGTTTACATCCACACCTACGTGATTTACACAACTTTCCACCACTTGATCCAAGGATTGCTTCAGCATTTTCTGGTCCACATCGTGCTGATACTGGCCCACACCAATGCTTTTCGGATCTATCTTAACCAGTTCGGCCAATGGGTCCATCAGTCTGCGGGCTATGCTCACGGCACCTCTCACTGTGACATCCTTATCGGGAAATTCATCACGCGCCAGTTTGGATGCAGAGTACACCGATGCTCCGTCCTCGCTGACCACAAATACATCTACCGTATGGTCAAATTTCAGTGACCCTACAAATTCGTGAGTCTCGCGACTGGCTGTTCCGTTGCCGATGGCTATGGCCTGAATCTGATACTGTTTAACCCAGTGCTCCACCTGTGTAGCTGCCAGCGTGCGTTTATTTACCGGGGGGTGGGGGAATATGGCCTCGTGAAAGAGCAGGTTGCCCTGTGCGTCCAGACACACAACCTTGCAACCGGTGCGGAAACCAGGGTCTATACCCATGACCCGTTTCTGACCCAATGGCGACTCCAGCAGCAGCTGACGCAAGTTCTCGGCAAAAACCTGAATGGCTTCCTCATCCGCCCGCTGTTTTGACGCTGCGGCAAATTCAGTCTCTATGCTGGGTAGCAGCAAGCGCTTCATACTATCGGCTATGGCCTCCGAGATAATCTGTTGGCAGGCACGTGTTCCTCTCATGAACTGATGTTGCAGTCTGCTAAGGCATTCCTCCTCGTCAATGCTGATATTCACACGCAGAATGCCTTCTGCTTCGCCCCTTCGCATGGCTAAAAGGCGGTGTGAAGAACAGCGTTTCAGCGGCTCTTCCCATTCAAAGTAGTCGGAGTATTTAGCCGCCTCTTCGGAATCCTTCTTGGTCTTGATGACTTTGGAACTGATCATTGCACCCCTTCTAAATAAGGTGCGGACACTGTTGCGGCAGGATTCGTTCTCATTGATAGTCTCAGCAATGATGTCCCTGGCTCCCTGAAGAGCCGTTTCCGCATCCTTGACATCACCTTTTATGAACCGTTTGGCAGCCTGGGCAGGGTTATTCTCGCGCTGCAGCATAATCAGATCGGCCAATGGCTGCAATCCTTGTTCACGGGCTATCTGGGCACGCGTACGTCTTTTGGGCTTGAATGGAAGGTAAATGTCTTCCAGTATGCCCGACTCCCAGCAGTCCTCAATGCGCTTCCGCAGGCTGTCATTCAGTTTGCCCTGTTCCTCGATGGTTTTGAGAATGGTTTCCTTTCTCTTGCTCAGCTCGGTGAGTTTCTCGGACAGATTGCTGATGGCAGCAATCTGAACCTCGTCCAGTGAGCCGGTACGTTCCTTACGGTAGCGACTGATGAAGGGAATGGTACAGCCTTCGCTCAGCAGGTCCAGCGTGTTGGCTACTCCCTGCACCGGTAATCCCAGTGCAGTGGAAATATGTGATGAAAATACGTTCATAGGTTCTAGTGGTTATTTTTGCACAATTTCAATGGGCAATCCGTCAGGATCTGCAAAGAAGAGACAACGGGTGCCGTCGGGCGAAATGCGGATAGGTTCATGCTGTATGCCTTTGCCGTCCAGTTCCTCCACCACTTGGCAGATATCGGGTACGGTAAAGGCCAGATGCCGCAGTCCGCAGGCTTCCGGATAGGAAGGACGGGCTGGTGAATCCGGGAAGGTGAACAGTTCCAGCAGGTATTGTCCGTTCAGGGCCATTTTGGTCATCATGGACTTGCGCTCGGCACGGTACTCCTCGCTGAGCAGCGTAAATCCCAGGATGTCACGGTAAAAGGCCAGTGACCGTTCATAATTGGAACAGATGATGGCGATATGATTGACCGATGTGATATTCATAATGCGATGCGTAATTATCTTATTAATCTCTGGCTTATCCCGAATAATTGGTATCCGTAGTGATATGTACCTTCTTTCCGGGGTATTTCTGGGTTATCTGCTCCTCCAACCGGTGGCAGATGGCCGGTGCGTCATGATCGAATGAAACGACGATATCGAAAGCCATTTCATCCTCGTCCACGTAGAAACCGTGCATCTGCTGCACACCATCATGCGACATAGCCATCTGACGCACGTCCTCGCGTATGGCTATCACTTCAGGGTCAGTGTCGTTAAAGACATAGATGCCTACTGTCACTACAGCCTTGAATTCCGAGAAGACCAGGGCCGATACCGTCCGGCATACCTTCTGAATCTGGTGCGAAGACAATGTGTCAGACACTTCGATGTGAATGGAACCCATTGCCTTGTCAGGACCGTAGTCATGAAGAATCAGGTCGTATGCACCAAGCACACCCGGAATTTCCGTCACTTTGCTCTTGATGGCGCTTGCCAGTTCTCCCTGCACTCTCTTGCCTACAACCTTACCGAGCGGGTCAAGAAGTGTTTCTATTCCGGTCTTGATGATAAAGGCCGAAATCACCACGCCAATGTAACCATCGATGTTGATGCTCCATATCATGGACACAGCAGCACCCAGAAGCGTGGAGGCCGATAGCACAGCATCGTATGATGCTTCCAGACCGCTTGCCACGAGTGCATCGGAGTTGAGTGCCACACCACGAATCTTAAAGTATCTGCCCAGTAGCAGTTTCCCGACAATGGCCACAACAATAACCATCACCGAAACCCAGGTGAAAGAGGTTTGTTCCGGATGAATGATAGTCTTTACCGATTCAATCAAAGAAGAAACACCGGCGGCAAAGATGATTCCAGCAACCAAAATGGCACTGAAATATTCCACCCGGCCATAACCGAACGGGTGCTTACTGTCTGGCTTTCTTCCCGCCAGTTTCACACCAATAATCGTGATGACCGACGAGAAAACGTCAGACACATTGTTGACAGCATCGAGCAGCACAGCAACAGAATTGGAGAGAATGCCGACAATGACCTTGAAAGTGGCAAGCACCGCATTAGCGCCAATTCCTACTATGCTAACTCTGGTAATCTGATTGTTTCTGCTTTGTTTCATACGGAAATTGAGATTTATACCTTATTTGAAGATAGCCGCCCACAACGGTCTCCAGAGGAAGTGGTGCAAAGTCGCTCTGCAACGTATTGGCAGGTG
>JAZQPA010000047.1:0-5116 GCA_045628125.1 Bacteroidaceae bacterium | reverse complement strand
TTGTAGTACTACTATTATTTCAAAATTTGCGCAAATTTACTACAAATTACTGATTTACCTATTATAATAAGGGAAATAATTAGGCCAATGGTGTTAATTCACCGGTAGTGGAATCCATAATGTAACCACGCACCACCACATCTTTTGGCACTAATGGGTGTCTGCCTATCAAATCTACGGTTTCCAGAATTGCAGATTCAGTATCCTCAAAACCATGCAGCCAGCTGTCCAGATCAATACCGCAATGCTTCATCAGGCTGATGTGTTCCTCGTCAATTCCACGCTCACGCATCAGGTGAAGCATTTCCTGACTGTCCATACCCTGCACACCGCAACCGGTATGGCCAATGATCATAATCTCGTTCACTCCCAGTTCGTAGATAGCTACCAGCAGGCTGCGCACAGTACTGTCGAAAGGGTTGGTAATGGTACCACCGGCATTCTTGATAATCTTCACATCACCGTTCTTGATTCCTAATGCGGCAGGAAGCAACTGTACCAATCGGGTATCCATGCAGGTAACAATAGCAATTTTCTTGTCAGGATACTTGCTGGTTACAAACTGCTCGTATTGTTTGGTTTCAACAAATTGTTTGTTGAAGGCTAACATTTCATTAATCATAATCGTAGCGTTTTAGATTTATAACTTTCTTGCAAAAATACATACTTTTTTAGCAATACCCAAGTCTGTAGGTAATTATCAAATTAATTATTAGGATTAAACAAATAATTCGATTATTTTTGTAGGCAAAACCAAAAATCTATTAACTATGAGAAGAATTTCTTTGATTGCTTTCCTTTGTTTGGCATTCGTATCTATGGCCATGGCTAAGGATTACACTGTAGTTTCCCCGAATGGAAAAGTAACAACAACCGTCAGTGTCACCGACCAAGTACGTTATTCTGTAACCTTTAATGGAGTACAGGTAGTTACTCCATCAGCTGTGTCTATGACTTTGCAGGATGGCCGTGTTTTGGGTCAGAATGTAAAGGTAGCCAAGGCTGTTGCCTCTCAAAAGAAGGAGGTATTGCATCCGGTGGCTTATCGCAAGGCTGAGATTGTAAACGATTATAAGGCACTCACCCTGCAGTTTAAGGGCGGTTACAGCATTGAGTTCCGTGCGTATGACAATGGTGTGGCTTACCGTTTTGCATTGGCAATGGGCAAGGGCGAGGTAGTGGTTCAGAACGAGAATACCGAATTCAACTTTGCCAGTGATTACCCAAGTATCTATTCCTACTGCAACGGTACGGGTAACGTAATGCAGCAGCTGTCCAACTCTTTCGAGAATACCTATAATCACCGCAACCTGTCCAAGATTGGTAACGACTCATTGGTTATTCTTCCTGCCATGGTGGCATTGCCACAGAACATCAAGGCTGTGATTACCGAGGTGAACCAGTTCTCTTATCCGGGTATGTTCCTGCGTCATTACGGAAAGGAGACAGCCCTGAAGAGCATGTTTGCCCCTCTGCCAAAGACCATGGAGCAGGGTGGTCATAACAACCTGCAGATGATGGTTAAGGACCGTTACGATTACATTGCTAAGATTAACGGAACCCGTACTTTGCCTTGGCGTGCTATTGCTCTGTCAGAGCAGGATAAGGATATGAGCGATAACGACTTGGTTTACTGTCTGGCCGATGAGTGCAAGTTGGACGATACTTCATGGATCAAGCCGGGTAAGGTGGCTTGGGACTGGTGGAACGATTGGAACATCGAGGGTGTGGACTTCAAGGCCGGCATCAATAATGCTACCTATAAATACTACATCGACTTTGCTTCCCGTTTCGGTATCGAATATGTCATTCTGGACGAGGGATGGGCAGTCAACCTGCAGGCTGATATGATGCAGGTGATTCCTGAAATCAACCTGAAGGAGATAATTGATTACGGTAAATCCAAGAATGTAGGCATCATCCTGTGGGGTGGCTACAAGGCTATGGATAAGGATATGGAGAACCTGTGCCGCCATTACAGCGAGATGGGTGTCAAGGGATTCAAGGTGGATTTCATGGACCGTGACGACCAGATCATCGTAGATTTCTACAACCGCATGGCCGAGACTGCTGCACGCTATAAGCTGATGGTGGATTTCCACGGAGCCTTCAAGCCAAGCGGTATGAACCGTACCTATCCGAATGTCATCAACTACGAGGCTGTATTCGGTTTGGAGCAGATGAAGTGGAACCAGACAGCCGATATGGTGACTCATGATGTTACCCTGCCATTCATCCGCCAGGTAGCTGGTCCTATGGATTACACCCAGGGTGCCATGCACAATGCCACCCGTTCTAATTTCCGTGCCCTGAATTCCGAGCCTATGAGCCAGGGTACCCGCTGCCATCAGTTGGCCGAGTACATCATCTTCGAGTCTCCGCTGAACATGCTTTGCGATGCGCCAACCAATTATGAGAAGGAGCCTGTTTATACCCAGTTCCTGGCCAATATCCCTACCACATGGGATGAGACCTGTACCCTGATGGGAGAGGTAAGCAAGTATATCGTTACTGCCCGCCGTAAGGGTAATGACTGGTACATCGGTGGTTTGAACAACTGGGATTCACGCACCACTACTGTCGACCTGTCGTTCTTAGGTAATCCTGCCGATTACACCTTCGAGGCCTTTATAGACGGTGCCAATGCCGATCGCCGTGGTACTGATTATAAGCACATTACCGCTTATCCGGTTAATGGAAAGAACACATCAGTGTTCATGCATCCTGGTGGCGGTTTCCTGATCAAGGCTACTAAGAAATAAGTAAAACCATATATAGTACAGCATAACCCCAATTATGCTGTACTATTTTATTTATACATAAACGACCAAATGAAACACAAATCATTTTTACTTTTGGGCCTTGCGGCCCTATGTTTCTCTTGTGCTGAAAAGACAGAGACACCCGTAAAGAATTTCACCCAGTTTGTGGAACCCCGCATCGGAACAGCCCATTGCCGTTACTTTCATTTTGCACCGGGAGCCATGCCTTTCGGTATGGCCAAGCCAGGTCCCAGCACCAACGGCCATTTGGGTAATCATGACGGTTGGGAAGCCACCGGTTACGATTACCGCGAGGCTTCTATCGAGGGATTCCCCTGTACCCATGAATTCCAGATTGGCGGTATCGTGCTGATGCCTACTGCAGGCCAACTGAAAACCGTTCCCGGTGCCGTTGACTCTCAGGGCGAAGGTTACCGCTCTGCTTTCTCACACGATGAGGAGATTGCTGAGGCTGGCTATTACAGCGTATTGCTGAAGGACTACAATATACAGGCCGAGGTGACTGCCACCAAGCGTGTGGCTTTCCAGCGATATACCTATCCGGAAAGTACCGAGAGCCGTATTCTGTTTGATATAGGCAACCGTTCCGGCGAGAGTGGTGCCGTAAAGGATGCTTTTGTTGAGGTGCGCGAGGACGGTACCGTGGAGGGTTATGTCATCACGCTTCCCGAGTATGTGAAAAAGTATCAGCCCGGTGCCGAGGTACCTATTTATTTCTCAGCCAGTGTGGATAAGAAGCCCGAGTCAGTGGGTGCTTTCCATAACGAGAATGTAGAGGAGGGAGTGACTAAAGCCACCGGTGTGGGTGCCGGTGTTTACCTGACTTTCCCTACAAAGCAGGGCGAGCAGGTTACCGCAGCTGTGGGTATCTCCTATACATCGGTGGAGAATGCCCGACTGAACCGTGAGACCGAGGCTAAGGACATGACTTTTGATCAGGCTCGTACCCAGTGTCAGACTGCTTGGAACGAGGCCTTGGGCCGCATTGATGTGAAGAGTGAAAAACCAGAGGATATGACCAAATTCTATACCGGTCTGTATCATGCCATTCTTGGCCGAGGCCTGGCATCGGATGTGAACGGTGCCTACCCAAAGCATGACGGCAGTGTGGGCCAGTTGGCCATGAAGGAAGGCAAACCGGTACACAACCTGTACAATACCGATGCGTTCTGGGGTGGTCAGTGGAATCTGGGCCAGTTGTGGATTCTGGCCTATCCTGAGTATGCTTCCGATTACATCAGCAGCCACCTGCAGGTCTATAAGGATTCCGGATGGTTGGGCGATGGTTTGGCCAACAGCCGATACGTATCGGGTGTAGGTACCAACCAGTTGCCGCTGCTCATTAATGCAGCCTACCAGTGCGGTATTCGCGACTTTGATGTAGAGCTGGCTTACGAGGCTTGCCGTAAGAATGAGTTGGATGGCGAGAACCGTCCGTTCGGTGCCGGTAAGTCCGATACCAAGGAATTCGTGCAGTATGGTTATGTGCCTCATATCGAGAATGCCGATGGACCAGCCGAGAAGTTCCAGTTCTCAGCCTCACATACCCTGGAGTATTCATTTACTTCATGGGCAACAGCCCAGTTGGCCAAGCAGTTGGGCAAGACCGAGGATTACGATAAGCTGATGGACCTGTCACGCGGATGGGAGCGCATCTATGACGAGAAGGAGAACTTCATGCACCCTAAGGATGCTGACGGTCATTTTGTGGATCATTTCGACCCGATGGAAGTATGGCGTGGTTTCCAGGAAGGTAATGCCTGGCAGTACACCTTCTATGTGCCTCACGATGCCAAGCAGTTGGTTTCCAAGGTAGGTCAGGAAGAGTTTGTAGCCCGTTTGGATAGTATCTTCACCCTTTCACAGAAGAAGATCTTCAGCGGTGGTACCGAGGTGGGAGCGTTTGCCGGTCTGAAGACCCTATACAATCAGGGCAACCAGCCATGCCTGCACATCTCGTGGCTGTTCAATGAGGCAGGCAGTCCTGAGAAGACCCAGAAGTGGGTACGTGCCATCTTGAATGAGTTCTACGGTACAGACGGTATTCACGGCTACGGTTACGGTCAGGACGAGGATCAGGGCCAGTTGGGTGCCTGGTATGTCATTTCCAGTATCGGCCTGTTCGATGTTACCGGTCTGAATGCCATCCAGCCATCGTTCTCATTGGGCAATCCGCTGTTCAGCGAGGTCCGTATCCGTCTCAGCGACAAGTACTATTCCGGTAAGGAATTTGTGATTAAAAACACCCAGGGCAATGATACCACCTTTATCCGTCAGTTTAAACTGAACGGTAAGGCACTGCCCGACCATCACATCCCATTTGCCGATGTGGT
>JAZQPA010000046.1:0-6433 GCA_045628125.1 Bacteroidaceae bacterium | reverse complement strand
TAGATGGTGTTCCTGTACATCAACCGGCATTCACGGCCTGCTATGTCTATCAGCTTCCTAAACATTATTTCTTCACAATGAGACTCATACCTGGGCGAAGTCCATCGAACTTCTGGGTAGGCTTAGCCTTTACCTCAAATGTCTTCACGTCGTACTGACCATTCGTCTTGGTAGCCTTCCATACCGCAAAGGATCCTTCATCCTTAATATGGGTGACCTTCAGTTCAATCTCCTGGTTAAAGGCAGGAAGGAATGCCTTGAAGGTATCGCCAATCTTCAAGCCATTCAGCTGATCCTCGCGGACATTGAAGCTACCCCACATGTCCTTCATGATGCTGATGCTCATGATAGGTGAACCTAAACCAACCAGCTCTCCTTCCTTAGGATAGATTTCGCTAACCTCGCCATCTACTGCGGCAATCTGGACTGTCTCTTTCAACAAAGATGATACCACATCCACAGCACTCTTGGCTGCCTCTGCCTGCTTATGTGCAGCCTGTTTCTCCTCGGAACGGGCACCGTTCTTGGCCATCTGCAACTGGCTTTGAGCACCTTCCACCTGTGCTTGAGTGGCTTTGAAAGCTGCCAATGCCTCATCACGGCGCTGCTCGCTTACTACACCTTCGTTGAACAGATTATTGATGCGCTTATAGGTTTTCTCGGCAATCTCATTGGCTGCCATGGCTGTTTCCAGCACTTTCTGGGCAGTCTCAATCAGTTCCTTACGGGTTCCGTTATCGGCCAGACTGCTTAAGGCTGACACGGCTCCTTCGGTAGCTTCGGCTACTTTCTGCTGTGCGGTAGCCTCAGGAATTTCCAGAATGGCCAAGGTATCACCTACATGTACAAACTGTCCCTCTTCCACCAGAATTCTGCTGATACGGCCAGGAAGTTTGCAACTGACACGGAATTCGGCCACTTCCACCTCACCCTGGATAACGTCCTCGCTCTTTCCAAGGGTAAAGAAACCGATGAGACCTACGATGACAATGACTGCTATGAAACCTAATACGGCCAGCAGAATATGATTTTGTTGTTTCTTTTCTTCAGACATATAAAACCCTCCTTATTTTAAGATACCCAATGCTTTCTTCAAGTTTACATGGGATAATTTAACATCAATCTCTGCATCAATCTTGGCTGCCTGTGCGGCTTGCCATGCGGTTTGTGCGGCCATCACCTCGGTGGTTTCCATCACACCTTCGCGGAATCCTACATTAGCGCAACGCAGGTTCTCCTCCGCATTAGCCAAGTTTTTCAGGCTCATTTCCAAACGCTTGGCGGCTTCGTTAACCCGATAACGGCTCTGGGCTACCTGCAGATTGATCTTCTCGCTGGCATCGGACAACTCTACCTGTGCTATGGTTGTAGCCACCTTTCCTGCTCTTACCTTATAAGTCCCTTCAAACCAGTTCCAAATAGGTACCTGAAGGGTTACACCTGCATTCCAAACGCCAGAGAATCGGTTTTGGAAACCGTTGAAAACGTTAGGATTCGAGATGATGTAACCGCCAGTAAGGAATACATGTGGCATATAGGCAGAACGGATCAGCTTGGTGCCTTCCTTGCTCAGGTCGATGGCATTCTGCAACAGTTTCAGCTCGGTACGGTTGTCGGTAGGCTGAATATTGTCATAGGCTTCGGCATTTTCACTGAGCAAAAGCGATTCGCTGTTCTCGTCCTCCAGAATGATATCGCTTTCCAATGGCAGGCCGATAAGCTGGCAGAGCAGCATCTTGGCCAGTGAATATCCATCCTCTACCATTGTGAGTGCCATATCAGCCTCGTTTACCTTCACGTCTACAGTCAGACCGGCAGCACGGGTGGCTATTCCTTCATTGATCATCTTGTGTACGTCATCATCCAGTTTCTGTACCAGATCACGGAAACTCTGAGCCAGTTTCATCTTCTCCTTCAGGGAAACCACTAGCCAGTAGTTCTCATCAATAGTAAATAAGGTGTTCTGAATGGCACCATCGTATTCGGTAGCGGCCATCTCCTCGGCAATATCAGCCATGCGGTTGGCTGCGGTTATGGCACCACCCATAAAAATGGGTTGTCTTACCATCAAGGAACCAGCCCAAATGTTGTGGGTATTGGTACGGAAGGCATCGGTTACCTCTTCACCTAAAGCATTGCCGGCTTCAGCCAACGGCTGAGCCATTTGCGACATAACAGCCCCCAAATCCTTGGCTGTTTGTGGCGAAATGATGCCTTTTTGAGCCAGATCAGTGAGCAATCCACCGGCTTTGGTGGTGATGGATGTAGCGGCATTGGTGCCTAAATTGTTCAATGCAAACTTTTGGTCGTTATTCAAAATGGAGACCTCCTTGCTGAAGTACTCGTATCCACCCAATGCATCCACCTTGGGCAGATAGCTGGTACGTGCGGCTTTACGAACGTTCTCAGCAGCCTCTTGTTTCAGCCTGGAAATGCTGAGTTGCTTGTTGTTCCTGAGCGCCATGGCACGGCAACTGTCAAGCGATAAGGTCTGTTGAGCCGATACGGGCAACATGCAAAGGAGAAAAGCTGAAAGTATAATTGTTTTTCTCATCTTCTTTTCTTTTTCCTTTATTTTGAGATTAATATTAAACGCAAATATACTGATTTTTTGTCACTTAGGCAAGATTCGAAGGGCAAAACCTAGTTTGATGGTCGCTAAAATTGTCCTATTTGTCGCTTTTTCTATAAGATAAGTACACAAGGATATGGCTGTATGTTGAACATCATCATTGATGATTAATCAGGAAGGCTATACGGAATGTTATGATTTTTTTAGGCAAGCCAGCAATACTTGTAGCTTAGCTACGTTTGGAATGACATCACTTCACTCTATACGGACGAAAGACAATCTTGGATTTATTTTTCCAGTCCTTAAAATAATTTGTATCTTTGCGGTGATTCTAAATTTGTATTACGGGAAAAATGGATATTATCACTACAAACAAATCGGCCGGAAAGACCATGAAATTATGGAAATGGACCATCGAACTGCTGTTGGGTTTTGTGGTTTTCATGGTGCTGTATGGAATGGCTCAGGGATTGGGTATGTTACCCGGCTTTTTATTGAAAAATGTGTGTTTTGTTGGGGCTTCAGCGGTTATTCTGGCTGCTTTCATGGGTTGGATTCGTCTTTTTGAAAAGAAATGGCCACTCCCACTGCTGGCTGTCCGTCCGTTGTGGAACTTGTCACTGGGTTTGGGAGTTGGTTTCGCATTCTTTATTCTGGTGGCTTTAAGCCTCATGATTACAGGCACATACAGTCCAGCTTATGCGTCACCAGACTGGTCTTTGCTGCTGCTTTATTTCACTAATTTTCTGCTGGTAGCATGCGGTGAGGAGGTGATTTTCAGAGGTATTATCTTCCGCTGCCTCGATGAGCGTTATGGAATATGGCTTGCTTTAGCGGTATCTTCACTACTTTTTGGATTTGCACATATCTTCCAGTTCAATGCCACATTGTGGAGTTCGATAGCCATTGCCATCGAGGCAGGTTTGCTACTGGGTGCTGCATATAAGTACACGGGATCGCTGTGGCTGCCTATCGGTATTCACTGGGCATGGAACTTTACGCAGGGTAATGTGTTCGGTTTTCCTGTTTCGGGAGGTAGTGAGGATGAGAGCATCTTCAAATCAGTTGTAGAAGGGCCTGAATGGCTGACAGGTGGTGCGTTCGGTCCTGAGGCTTCGGTCATCACCGTGGTTTTGGGACTGCTGCTTTCGGTCTTATTTATCCGGGAATATCTGAAGAATAAATAAAGAAAAATGCCACTCCAAATCGGGGTGGCATTTCTTATTTTAGAAGCTTAATTTAGTACTGAACTCTACCGTGAATGGGCGGATGTAGGAACCGCTTGTCAGGTAGTTGCGGTACGGTGTGATGTCGGTGGCCAATGAGGCTTCCTGCATGCCGGCAGCCGCACCGGTCTGATTCAGGAAATTGACCATACTGACGGAGAAGCTTACATGATCGTTCCAGACATAATCCACACCGCCAAAGGTTTCCCATCGTGGATTGAGGTACAGGCTGTTAGTGATGTTGATGTACTTCTTGCTGTAATAACGTGCACTAACCCAGAAACGCCACTTGTCGTACTGATATGATGGCTCCAGCTCAATCTCCACCTGGCTGCTGCCCTCGATGGTCTTTCCGGTAAAGTCGTACTGCTCGGAATAGCCGTCGCTGAAGGTGGGCTGGAACGTATAGTCGCGGTATCGGGGCTGGCGGAAGGTGAACAGGCCGTGGAAACTGAAGCCACGGAACGGTGTCAGCACCATGTCGGTGGTCCATCCCAGTACTTCCATATTGTATTTGGAGCCGATGTAGACGGTCTCGTTATAGCCTGCGGGATAGCCGCCTCCGGCCTGCGTCAGCTCGTGTGTCCACATGCTGGTGCTGTAGTTGTTGTCCTTACGCAGATAGGTAATCAGCGACTGCAGGTCCAGCCAACTGTTCTTGAAGTTGATGCCTCCGCGCAACAGATAGTTGGGCTGTGCCTTGTCCGAAGGCAACTCGGATTCGCCGTACTGCCACAGGTCGGTATGCGCCAGGGTGGCTACGGCATTGGCCTCCACGCCCCAGTTCTTGTTGAATTTATAGTACGCCAGTAAGGTGGCGGCACCGTTCAGATGGTCTTTCTGGAAATGCGTGATGGTCACGCCGGGAGATTTCAGCGACCATCCGTTGTAGCGGGAGTTGTTGTCCTTTCCGTTCAGGTTGTGTGCCGCATTACCGCTCAGTCCGCTGTATTCGGCACGGAGTCCGTAGTGCAGGCTGAAGCGCGACGACACATTCCAGCGGTCCTGCGCAAACAGGGCCAGACGCGTCTGGTGGCCGTCGTGATACAGGGCTCCGGTATTGTTCACATAATACATCTCTCCGTTGTAGAGCAGATGCTGCGGGTCTTTCTTGGCCTCATAGCTGAAGTTGGTGGACATGATGGGCGTATCGCTCCAGTGGAACCACGCATTGGCACCGGCAGTCCAGGAATGGCGCCCCGATGTCTTCTTGAGTTGGGCGGTATTCATCCATTCGGTACAGGTGTCGTCATAGTATAGCATGAAGCGGCTCTGCACGTTTCCCTCGTAGGGCTTTCCGTCCAGATAGGTGTATCCGTCGTCAGCCTTAACTTTACTTATACCACTCAGATAGGTCTCTTTGATTACAGCTTTGGATAAACGCAGTCGTGAGGCTACTTTCAGTTCCATGCCGTGAGGCAACTGATAGTCCAGTCCTGCCGAAAGGTTGTGTGTAGGCACACCCAAATCCTCGTTGTACCGTTTGGTATGCTTCTCGCCTGTCTTCAGGTCGATGATGTCGAAAGTGGTGGTTCCCGGCATGTACTGGTCCTTGCCCAACCGGAAATCCTGGAACGGCTTCACACTGCCGTCGCCTACAAAGATAAACGGACCGTAAGGATCACTCAGGTCGCGCAGGTGCGCATACTGGTAAGTGGCCCAAACCTTACCCTTGTCATCGGCCAGTTGCTTGGATGCTCCCACCTTATAGAACTGCACGCGTTCCTGCATGTTGGCATAGTCCAGATGGTTGGAACCGGGGTTGAAATTCTGGTACACGTTCAAGTCCAGTCCCCACCCCTTGCCTAACGGGGCAGCCACATGCGCCTCTATCTCGTGACGGCCGTGAATATCGGTCAGATACTGCACCTGACCCTCCAGCTTATCGGCACCGGTACTGGACAGCGATACCGGATAAAAACCGATGGCACCCAACTGGATAGCCGATTCATCCAGGCGTGTGAGCTGCATGTCCTTGGTGGCCAATCCGCTTCGCCACGACCAGTATCCGGGGAAGAAATCCTTGAAAACGGCACTGGGCAATCCATCCTCCATGATGTGCGTTCCCCACTCGGGAATACCCAGCGAGATGGTTCGCGGCATGGTGGTGGACGACGCATTCAGCAGCACGTTCTGGTTGCTGCGGCGCTCCTCTTCGGTGCCTATGGAATCTTTCTTTTCGGTCTGTGCAAATACAGGGCTGCTGCAGAACAGCAACAGGGTTATTGGTAAAGCGGTATGGTTCATTTTGGTCCGTTGAAAATTATGTTTGCAAATATAGTGAAAATATATTCCGGTGGCAAATTATCTTTTAGAATAAGTTTTCATTGTTTCAAGAAAAAGAACTAAATTTGCAACCCGAAAAAAGTATTTTCAACCAACAGAAAGGCTTTAACCTGATATGAAAAAAATGATGTTCCTGGCTATGCTTCTGCCTGTGGCGGTAAATGCCATAGCTGATGAGGACGATAAAGATAAAAGCTGGCTGCATACGGCCCAAGTGGAGATGCGTGCCGACTGGCAACGCGACTGGATAGACGGTACCAAGAATGCGGACAACAGTGGTTTCTCTGGCCGCTATCTGCAGGTTATCCTGAAAGGTAACATTTCGGATAAGGTTTCGTATGCTTATCGC
>JAZQPA010000045.1:0-1715 GCA_045628125.1 Bacteroidaceae bacterium | reverse complement strand
ACAAAAAATCTTTCTGAAAATAATGTAACGTATTGATATTGAGGTCGCTGCGCTCAAAATCTTATTGAAAATCTTACTTAAAATCTTTACTGACAACTGGACACCCTACTTAGTAATCCGATTTAGTGTTTAGTGTTTATGTGTTTAGTGTTATTTCCTCGTCAATTCCTTCTCAAGCTGTTCGAGGCTCTTTCCCTTTGTTTCAGGGCAATTGACGTAAAGGAATCCGAATGCCACAAGACATATCGCGCTGTATATCCAGAACGATCCGTAGCTTCCGAGCGAGGCATTCATTATCGGGAAGGAGAATGTCAGTGTGCAACAGCCTGTCCACAGGGCAAATGTGCATATTGCCATTGCTACACCTCTTACCTTATTCGGGAATATCTCCGAGAGAAGTACCCATGTGATAGGACCCAATGTCATGGCATAACATGAAATGGCTGCCACGACAAGCACTACCATCATCACTCCCGTAATCTGCATGTAATAACATGTGCCGAGGATAAGATATATTATGCCAAGTCCACCTGCTCCAATGAGCATGAGTGTGCGGCGTCCCCATTTTTCCACTGTATAGAGTGCCACGAAAGTAAACAGCACATTGGCAATGCCGGTGATTACGATGTCCATGAACATTCCGTCAACATCATAGCCGGCAGCAGAGAATATCTCCTGTGCGTAATTGAAGATTACATTCGTGCCACACCACTGTTGGAACACGGCTATCACAAGTCCAAGCACAATCACCTTGCGGAATGAAGGATGCAGTATGGAAACCGAGGATGTCTGTGAACTTTCTTCTGCCAAGCCAGACAGCTTACCTTCGCTCTTGAGTTCCAGGAACACTGGACTTTCCGGGATGAAGAAGCTCATTACGAGGAAGAGAACAGCAGGCACAGCCTCTGCCCAGAACATCCAACGCCATCCTTGCTCCCTACCCCACTCTGCCGTAACGCCCTGACCGATGAGCATATTCACGATCTGCGCTGAAAGGATACCAAGCACAATGGTCATCTGATTGACACTTACCATTCTGCCTCGTATCTCGGAAGGTGACACTTCCGCAATGTACATCGGAGAGAGTGCACTCGCAACGCCTATTCCGACGCCACCAACGAAACGCGCTATATTGAATAATGTGAAGTCGTTGAAGACTCCTGTTGCCACGGCACTGACGGTGAATAGCACGGCAGAAATGGTGAGTAGCGGTTTTCTGCCATAACGGTCGGCAGCAGCACCAGCCACCATTGCGCCCACCAAGCAGCCTATCAGAGCTGTTGTCATGGCAACACCTTGCATCACCGGACTATCGGCAATGCCAAAGAAATCTTCATAAAACGGTTTTGCACCGCCTATTACTACCCAATCGTAGCCAAAGAGCAAACCGCCCATGGCTGACACGGCACAAATAAAAATCAGGAATGCTTTACTTTTCATTAGGAAATTATCTACAATTTGGCATTTTAGTTTGGATTCTTTTAGACAAAAACATAAAAAACCAGGTCGCAGTCAACTGAAGATTATCAATAAATTATACTTATACAACTGATGCACACGATAAGTCAAATAAGTATGGTGTCCAGTTTGTGGTTCTGGTTTAGTTAGGATTTTCAGTAGGATTTTTGGTTAAGATTTTGAGAAGCTATGCTTCGACCATCTAAATACTATCGTTGAGATATTTTCTGTAAGATTTTAAGTAAAGATTTTAAAAT
>JAZQPA010000044.1:0-3327 GCA_045628125.1 Bacteroidaceae bacterium | reverse complement strand
CTGAATCCTAAAGTCAGTCAGACGATTATCAATGATGCCATCAAGAAGGTGACCAATATCACCGAGGGCACTCTGATCCAGAACAACGAGGCATTCATGGAGATGCTGCAGGGCGGGGTGGAAGTGCCTTTCTTCGAGAAGGGCGAGATGGGAACAGCCCGTGTGAAACTCATCGATTACAACCTGATAGGACAGAATGATTTCCGAATCGTGAACCAATGGACCATTGAGGAATACCAGAAAATTCGCTGCGACATGGTGGTATTCATCAACGGCCTTCCGCTGGTGGTCATCGAACTGAAATCGCCCAGCAATCCGGATGCGGACATTCACGATGCCTATAACCAGATTAAGCATTACCAGCAGTATGTGCCCAGCTTGTTTACGTTCAACTGCTTCAATGTGATCAGCGACTTCTCGGATTCCAAGGCGGGAACCATCACGGCCGGCGAGAACCGATACATGGCATGGAAGACCAAGGACGGTAATTACGAGAGCACTTCACTGGCTGATTTCGATACCTTCTTCGAGGGTATATTCAACCGCGAGCGACTGCTGGACCTGATTCATAACTTTATCTGCTTTGACAAGTGGGAGGGAAAGACCGGTAAGATTCTGGCAGCCTATCATCAGTATTTCGCTGTGAATAAGGCGGTAAGCCGTACCTACGATGCGGTAAGCGGAAATGGTAAGATTGGCGTGTTCTGGCACACGCAGGGCTCGGGAAAGAGCCTCTCGATGGTGTTCTTTGCGCACCAGCTTATCCAGAAATTCCCCGAAACCACCATCGTGGTGGTCACTGACAGAAAGGATTTGGACGGTCAGCTGTTCGGACAGTTTGCCCGTTGCCAGGACTTCCTGCGCCAGACTCCTGACAATGCCAAGAGCCGAGAGGACCTGATCAGTCTGCTGAAAAACCGCAAGAGCGGCGGCATCATCTTCACCACCATACAGAAATTTGAGGAGGGCAACGAGCCCCTCAGTACCCGTAAGAACATCATCGTGATGACCGACGAGGCGCATCGCTCGCAGTACGGCGAGGAGCACTGGGACAATCAGGCCGAGAAGATGAAAAAGGGTTTTGCGCTGAAGATGCGTGAGGCTCTGCCGGGTGCATCGTTCATCGGTTTCACCGGAACACCAATCAGCGACCGCGATAAGGACACGCAGGAAGTGTTTGGTAATTACATCGATATCTATGACATGACACAGGCTGTGGCCGATGGCGCTACCCGTCCGGTTTACTACGAGAGCCGTGTCATCAACCTGAATCTGGATGAGGATGTGCTGAAGCAGCTGGATGCTGAATTCGATCAGTTGGCCGATGACGGAGCCACCGATGAGCAGTTGGAAAAGACCAAGCACGAGTTCAGTCACCTGGAACAGGTATTAGGTGCCGAGGAAACCCTGGACTCACTGGTGAAGGACATTCTGCAGCATTACGAGGAAAACCGTGCGCAGGAACTGACCGGAAAGGCCATGATTGTGGCCTACAGCCGTGAGATTGCCATCAAGATATACCAGAAGATTCTGGCCCTTCGTCCCGGTTGGGAAAACAAAGTGAAGGTGGTGATGAGCGGCAGCAACAAGGACCCTGAGGAATGGGTGAAAATCATTGGAACAGAAAAAGATAAGATACAACTGGCCAAGGAGTTCAAGGACGACAGCAGCGAGATGAAGATAGCCATTGTGCGCGACATGTGGCTGACCGGTTTCGATGTTCCGTCATTGGCCACCATGTACGTATATAAGGCCATGAGTGGTCATAACCTGATGCAGGCCATTGCCCGTGTGAACCGTGTGTTCCCTGGAAAGGAGGGTGGCTTGATAGTGGATTATATCGGTATTGCTCAAGCACTTAAGAAAGCCATGAAGGATTACACGGGCCGCGATCAGAAGCAGTTCGGCAATCCGGATATTGCCCAGACGGCTCTGGTAAAATGGCAGGAGGAACTGGAAATCAGCCGTGATCTGATGCACGGATACGATTACAGCGCCTTCCTCACGGGCGATGATTTAGTGAAAGCCACCACCATCAAGGGCGGTGTAAACCACTTGCTCGGTGTGGATAAGGAACAGGAGCGCAAGGATTTCATCGACCATAGCGGCAAGTTGCACAATGCCACCACACTGTGCCGTTCGCTGCTCACAACCGAGCAGAAGACCGAGGTGGCCTATATGGATGCCGTTCGTGTGCTACTCTCGCGTCTGTCGCTGAAGGGCAAAATCTCCAAGCACGACATCAATGCACGCATCAGTAACTTGCTGCAGCAGAGCATCAAGAGCGAGGGCGTGGTGAATCTGTTCAGCGACCAGAAGGCCGAATTCTCGCTGTTCGATGCCGCCTTCATGGAGCAGATTGAGAAGATGAAGGAGAAGAACCTGGCGCTGGAGATTCTGAAGAAACTGCTGCGTGAGCGCATAGAGCACTCCAAGCGCATCAATGTGGTGGAGAGCGAGAAGTTCAGCGACATGCTGAATATGGCACTCAGTCAGTATCTGAAGGGACAGCTGTCCAACCAGGAGGTCATCGAGGAACTTATAAAGATGGCCAAGCAGTTCATGGAGGAGGAGATGAAGGGCAATGCCTTGGGACTGACGGATACCGAAAAGGCATTCTACGATGCGCTGACTAAACCGCAGGCTGTCAAGGACTTCTACAGCAATGACCAGCTGGTGGAACTGACCCGTGAACTGACGGATGGGCTGCAGAAGAACCGCACCATCGACTGGAACCACAAGGAGAGTGCCCGTGCCAAGATGCGCATCATGATCAAACGTCTCTTAAAGAAATACAAGTATCCGCCAGAGGGTGCCGAGGAGGCTCTTACCATCGTCATGAAGCAGTGTGACCACTGGGCCGATGACATCAATAACTTTGAGGATGAATCCTTCACTCCAGCTCCGGTTAAGATGTATGCTATTCCAAAAGATGAGTATGCTTTGGCGGCGGAAAGTGAGGGGAAGTGAAATATGTCTCAGGGACAGGTCCCTGACATAAAAAATCGTGTCAGGTCCCCATGACACTTTTCATATTAAATAATTACGCCTATATCTTGCCGTATTCAGAAGCAGATTTTGCCAAGTACACAAAGTCCCTTTGTGTACATTAAAGGGCTGTCCTCTTTTCTAAATTTTGAAAGCAATGGCGAGATAGTATTTTGAAATTTTGGTACACTGATTAATTCTCCTTACCTTAGCGCCAGATTATCAGTAGGGCTGACAGATAATTTAGGATTGACCGACGAGAGACGGCTTCCGAACTTCGAATTCCGCAGATTCCATGGCAGTCGTTATAACATGGAACATCGTTTAAACTCACTGTTT
>JAZQPA010000043.1:0-49696 GCA_045628125.1 Bacteroidaceae bacterium | reverse complement strand
TTTATGTTTTGTTATTTATTTGTTTATTTGTTCTTTCGTTTTATTGTTTTATTGTCTTTTTATTTATTCATCTTGTTTTCTATTTATCACATTGTATTTTCATCTTTTTATATTATTGAATGGTTGTATTATTGTCATAATGTCTATTTATTGAATTAACTAGTCTACACTACATCCAAATGTTTATTTATCTTAATATTTAATCAAATAGTCATTATAATATTAAAACATTTAGTAATTTTGTAGCAACAAAAAAATAAATTAAACATTATGGCTACACCTAAAAAAAACAAACCAGTATCAGCGCAATTCATGATATTGCCAGATTTGAATAAAGACAAAAAAAACAATTCTGTTGAAGAAGTAAAGAATGGACCAAAGGCACAGGAACCTGTAAATAATCCAGAACCAGCTGTTACTCCACAAGTTAACGTTGAAAACGTACCTGTTAACTATGTGAAATCTGCAAAAAAACCAGGACCAGTAAAATATGAATTGATTCCCGGAGAAAAAGAAATCAGAACACAAATTGGAATTCCAGAATCATTGAACGAGGTGATTAAGGAAGAAGCTTTCCGTCGTCGTATCACTGTAAAACAACTTATCGGTGATATATTAATGAAAGAATTTGGTAACAAATTATAATTAATATTTGTATATCAATATGTTAGATATTTTAATGCATTTAGCTGTATAATTGTATAAATGTTTAGATGAATATATATGGATAAAAAGAAACATACATTGAAAGTTATTTCAATCATCAACCATAAGGGTGGAGTAGGGAAGACTATCACTGCTCAGAACTTAGGAGCCGCATTAACACAACTGAAGCAGAATGTACTGCTGATTGATTTTGACCCACAACATAACTTAAGTAAGCATTGCGGAGTTACAAAAGAAAACATTGAAGAAGGAAGAACCATCTCAGATCTTATTAAAGGCGCTACAGACCAATTCCGGCCTTATCAGGCAAATGAAAATGGAAAAATGTATATCATCCCATCAACCGAACAATTAGCTGTAGATAATATCGAATTCAGTGCAGAAGAAAATGCCGAGGAAATTCCAATGCATTTAAAGAACATAATGGATAGAATTGATTTGATAGATACATTTGACTATGCCATTATAGATAGTGCACCTGGTAGCAGTATGCTGATGGTTAATTCACTATACGCTGCAGATCTTGTTTTATTACCAATTGCAGATCTGGACAGTATGGATGGAGTAGAAACAGTGGTTAGTATGATGGATGGAAATAATCTACCAGCAAAAGCCAGATACATTATCACAAAATATGATGTTCGCATAAAAACCAATCGGGAAATAAGAGATGTACTTATATATAATTATGGTGAAAGTACCATGCATAGTACCATACGCGTATGTAATGCTCTGAGTGAGGCTGCACGAAATAATATGGATGTATTTGAGTATGCACCTAAAAGCAATGGAGCACAGGATTATGCAACACTAGCAAAAGAAATTCACGGTCAGCGAAAGAAACTTTTCCCCAATAAATGAGTTAAGAATTTGTCCGTAAACGGCTAGTTTCAGAATCAGTAAAATAGAAGAATAAAGAGTTAGTAATTTGTCCGCAAACTTGATTCGCGACTTTTACAAAAATCTTCTATTTTACTGATTTTCTTTTTTTTAAATAGAAGCATCCAAATAATTAAAATAAAAAGGAGAGAGAAAAACACAACTTAGTGAAAAAAAAACAGTTAGCAATTTGTCCGAAATTAGAGTGAAAATAGAACAAAAAAAGGATAGGAATTTGTGAATAAAGAACTTATAAAGGTAAATATTACACATTTTCACCTTTTTTTTACGGACAAAACTATAACTTCAGGGTATTTTTCATGCTTTATAATCAATGTTATTAACTAATGCCTGAAAACGAGACCTATCGATCGAATTATTTTCATAATAAGACATTATTGAATAATATAATATATAGGCGCTGTAACTTATTGATATTCATTTTGTAATAAGTATGTTTCCGGACAAAACCTAAACTGTTCGAGGACAAATCCTTAAGTTACTGCGGACAAAACAATAAGTTCCTAAAGACAAATCCATAACTTCTTCCGGACAAAACCTTAAGTTGAAAATAGGTGCAGGACAAAACCATAACTCTATACGGACAAAACCTTAAGTCTGCTTATTTTACGGACAGAACCTTAACTTTGAGCGGACAAAACCTTAACTCTTTTGTTATTAAAATATAATAAATTACTGATAATCCGTTTTTTCCGTTTTTGGAGTTTTCAGATAAAAAAAAACTTCATACTTTTGCACCAAAGTTATTCAAATGGCACAGCAGAAGAGTAAAAAAACAAAAAAGGAAGAAGCGTTGGAGAAAGCTATCATCCGTAATATTCCTACCGATGGTATCAGTTATATTAACTCGCCATTGGCATTTACCTTGATGCGTACCGATCTATCTAAGAATCAGGTTGACATAACGGTGGAATTAGCAGATCTTCTCCAGGACAAAATCAGCACTTATCTCACAGAACAGAAAAGAGCAGGAAGCATTGCTCCATATCTCTTCTCTGAAGAAGAGATGGGAGGACAGATGACGCCAATGAGAATATACTTCTCGGCCTTGAACATCATTCCTCAATATTACAAGGATGTGGAACTGGCGGCAAAGACTTTGTTCGATCAGACCATTTATACACCTGTTACTGTCGATGGACAATCTTCCATCAAGGCTGTCCATTTGTTTAGTTCGCTGGTTACCCCATCCACACCTAAGGACGAAACAAAGGAGCGAAGCATCACTCGCCGAAAGGGATTTATCGAATTTACTATTAATCCTGAGGCTATGAGTACGTTGTTCTCCATGCAAGGAGGATATAGCCGTTACATTAAGGAGGTAACCCGTCGCTGTAAGCGACCAACCACCAGTCGAATCTACACCTTTATTACGGCCTATCGCAAGCGTGGCGAGTGGAAGGTTCTCTATACCGAATTGCATTCCATGTTGGGATATGACGAGTTTGTAAAGGGCAAGTGGGTGCCTAATAAATACAAGGATTATTCTGATTTCAAGAAGCGAGTGTTGGTTCCTGCCGAGGCGGATTTACGTGAATTGGCTCATCAGGAGCAGGTGGATTGCTATTTTACCTTCGAGGAAATTCCATTCAAAGGTAAGCGAGGCGGTACTCCTGAATACATTTTGTTCCATATTGTAACCACCCCGTTAGGCAGTCAACATGACCGTCAGACAGATGATGCCCGTGAGATCATCGAGCTGAAGCAGTATTTGATGGCGGAATTCGGACTGAAAAATACCGATTGCCAAGGCTTGCTTACTTTGATGGGAGAGGATGGAAACGTAAAAGCGTTGCTGGATTATGCCCGAAATCTGAATCAGTATATCAAGGATAATGATTCAAAAATAAAAAATGTGAAGCTCTATGCACTGAAATCTTTGCGCAAATGGATAGCCGATAGGGTAGAGGAAGTGGAGCCAATAGAGGCAGAGACCTCCAAAAAATCGGAAGAGATTAGGGAATTGTTAGAACCTGATGAACCAAAAACTGATCCAAAATTGTTGAATCAATGGGATAAATTCTTGCTTTTAGTACAAAATCTTATTCCAGAAGAGCAGGTTAAAGTATGGATTCGCCCAATTGTTCCGGTCTCTTTTGAGAATAATTTGCTAGTGGTTCAGGTTCCTAGTCGGTTTTTTGCGGAGTATATAGATGAAAAATTAATCGAATCAATGAAGCTGCCCCTGCAAAACATCTTCGGAAAGAAGGTAAATTTGCAATATATATTGAAAGATTAACCGGTAAATACACCAGCATTTATACAAAAATCCCTGGTCTAAAACAGATTTCCTGCTTACAGACCAGGGATTTTTATAGCATCTGTTTTAAGCCAGATATTCGGTTTTATCCTCAATGCCGGCATCCCGTAGTGCTTCTTTCCGCTCAGTACAGGTGCCGCATTTTCCACAATGCTTCTCGCCGCCCTTGTAGCAGGACCAGGTTTCGGTATAGTCAATGCCCAAATTCTTACCGTGGCGGGCAATGTCGGTCTTGGTGATATTGGTGTAAGGTGCCAGAATCTCGATGTGCTCATAAGTGCCGTTTTGCATGGCCATTGACATGGCCTTTACGAATTCCTCTCTACAGTCAGGGTAAATGGCATGGTCACCAAAATGGTTGGCCAGCATCACCTTGGTCAGTCCGTTGCTCTCTGCCAGTCCGCAGGCAATAGCTAGCATAATACCGTTTCTGAAGGGTACTACGGTACTTTTCATGTTCTCGTCATCGTAACTGCCTTCTGGAATGTCTTCACCACCCAGCAGTAAGGAGGATTTGAAATATTCGGCCATAAAGCCCAAGGGAATAACGATATGCTTGATGCCCAACCGTTCACAGTGCAGTTGTGCAAATGGAATCTCATTGGCGTTGTGCTTACTTCCGTAGTCAAAAGTAACAGCCAATGCTATACGATCGGCATACTCATGCAGCAGTGTAATGCTATCCATGCCGCCCGAAACAATAATTACAGAATCTTTCATGCTCATGTTATTTTCTGCAAAGTTACGGCAAACTCAGGGTTGTACAAAATTTCAGGTATTTTTTTCGAACAGAAGCGTAAAAACAAGTACCTTTGCACCTGAGTTTTAAAAAGGTATTAGAGATGACGTTGAGAGTAAACCTGCGTAAGGACTTGCGCCTGCTGGCAGGACCTATTTTTGTAGAAACACTCCTGATGATGACATTGGGCGCAATGGATACCATCATGCTGAGCCAGTTTGATGATAACGCGGTTGCTGCAGTGGGTGTTGTCAACCAGTTGATAACATTTGCTTTGCTTATTTTTGCCATCATCAATGTGGGAACCTCCGTATTGTGCTCACAGTATATTGGTGCGCGTCAGCAGGAGAAAGTGGTACAGGTTACGGGTGTGGCGCTGATCCTGAATACGGTATTGGGCATTTTGGTAAGCATTATCCTTCATCTGGGTGCTCAGGGATTGCTGGATTTCATGGGTTTACGTCCGGAACTGATGCGGTATGGTGTGAACTATATGCAGATTGTGGGTGGACTTTTATTTTTTCAGGCCATTTCGCAACCTATTTCCGCCTCACTTCGCGCAGCTGACAAAGCCATTTATCCAATGATGGTCATCGTGGTGGTTAATATTCTCAATATCTTTGGAAATTATTCGTTGATTTTCGGTAAGTTCGGGATGCCGGCATTGGGTGTTGAAGGAGCGGCCATTTCTACCTGCTTCTCGCGTTGTGTATCCATGATTCTGTTGTTCATCATCCTGTTCCGCAAGCATATTCCCCGTTTTCCGATGCATCTTTTCCGCCCGTTTCCTTGGCTTCAGCTTAAGAATCTGCTCAAGATTGGTTTGCCTTCAGCAGGTGAGAACATGTCGTATGACATGCAGCAGATTGTTATTACCTATTGCATGAATATGTTGGGAAATAATGAGTTGGCTACCCGAACATATGTGGTGAACATAGTAATGTTTGTGTATCTGTTTTGTATAGCTGTGGCTCAGGGCGGTGCCATCATCATCGGTCATCTTGTAGGTGATCATAAGTATAAAGCTGCCTATCACATGGGCCGTTATGTCATGAAATGGGCACTTATCGTAACGCTTACGCTTTCGTTCATTTGGGCGCTGAATGGCCGTCTCATTTTCTCATGGCTTACAGACAATCAGGAGATTATACGCATGGGAGCCATGGTAATGTGGCTGGATGTATTGTTAGAAACCGGTCGTGTAATCAACATCTATGCCTGCAATGCTTTGCGTTCAGCTGGCGATATTTATTTCCCATTTTATTTGGGCGTCATTGTTCAATGGGGAGTAGGCGTATTATTGGGATACGTGTTTGGTATAGGTCTGGAATGGGGTATTGCCGGAATGTGGATTGCCTTCATGCTGGATGAGAACATTCGTGGCTTTGTCTTCGTAAAGCGATGGAACAGCATGAAGTGGGCCAAGAAGAGTTTCGTCAAATAAAATGTGAAATTATTTGGGCATCAGCCGATAAAGTCGTAATTTTGCAACGTGTATGCGAGGTGACATTAGCTGCACGTCATAAAATAAGTTCAAAAAGATGTATACAGTAATAAAATCAATGGAAGTTTCGGCTGCTCACAGCCTGAACCTGTCTTACGAAAGTAAGTGTTCCAATCTCCACGGTCACAATTGGAGAATTACCGTTTATTGCCGCAGCCATGAGTTGAATGCAGACGGCATGGTTGTTGATTTCAGTCACATCAAGCGCCGCATCAAAAGACAGTTGGATCATCAGAACCTGAATGAGGTTCTGCCATTCAATCCTACGGCAGAAAATATTGCCCGTTGGGTTTGCGAGCAGATAGAGCAATGCTATCGGGTAGAGGTACAGGAATCGGAATCAAATACAGCCATTTACGAAAAAGATTAAAAATATCCCGCATCTGGAAAATCCAAATGCGGGCCTTTTTATTTTCAACTCTTTCGCTTGAACAGAACCCAAATAACCACCGGTGCTCCAATCAGCGCTGTAACCGAGTTTACCGGTAGCGCTCCCTGAAATCCCGGCAGTCGCGCAATCAGGCTGCACACCAGTGCCAGCAAGGCTCCGACACCTATTGTGGAAGGAATCAGAACACGATGGTCGCTGCTGTTGAACAGACCACGGCAGATGTGAGGAACCGCTAATCCCAGGAACATGATAGGACCGCAGTAGGCCGTTACGATGGCCACCAGAATGCCGCTGTATAGAATGACCTGCATGCGGGCACGTTTGATATTCAGTCCTAAGTTTGCGGCATAAGAATCACCCAATAATAAGAGATTCAGTGTCTTTATCAATGGAAAGGCAAATGGCAGTAGTGCGATCATGATAGAGACAAATAATACCATCTGTCCCCCGGAAACACGCGAGAAACTGCCTAAACCCCAAATGACATAGGCACGTACATCTTCTTCTACACTGAAAAACTTCAGAACGCCGATGATGGCATTAGCCACATAGCCTATCATTACGCCGATGATAAGCAGAGTCACATTTCCCTGGATACGTTGGGATACATACACAATCAATCCCATAACACCCAGTGCTCCAATGATAGCTCCCAAGGTTAAGGACACCTCACCTGCAATACCCATGGAACTCAGGGCCACGCCTGCCACACTTCCTGAGAGTAAGACGACAAATGCCACGCCTAAACTGGATCCGGAACTGATACCCAATA
Organism: Bacteroidaceae bacterium; assembly: GCA_045628125.1. GTDB lineage: Bacteria > Bacteroidota > Bacteroidia > Bacteroidales > Bacteroidaceae > Minthousia. The sequence continues at coordinate 42,464 of JAZQPA010000043.1, read as the reverse complement.
CCGAAGGACCAGCCAACGGGTTTCTGAATACGGTTTGCATCATCAGACCGCTGACCGATAGTCCTGCGCCTGCTACAAGAGCTGTGCAGGTTTGAGGAATACGTGATTTCCAGATGATATTCTGCCAGATGACATGATCCTCACCTCCGCCACACAGAATATCCCATACGGCAGAGAAAGGTATGCTGACAGAGCCAAGCAGCAGGTTCAGCATAAAGCAGCATACGGTAAGGATGAAAATGCATCCGAAAAGAAAAGGGTGACTCTTATGCATGAAAATTATTTCAGGAGTGAGTAATAAACAGGTTGATAATCTGGTAGGATGTCTGGGTGGAACACCTTGATGAAATCCGCCAGAATCACCTCTGGCTCAACGGGCATGCTCTCGTAGAATGGGGTAGTGGACATGTTGCAGTATATCACACCATGATTCTTCCACGCATCGAAATCAGCATAGCGTGAATCGGATTCTTTCAGAGCATCATAAGTGAAGGTGCCCTTATGGCTGTTCAGGATGCGCCAGTATTGTGCATTGGCAGCCTTTTCATACAGAACCTCATAATCCAGATTCATTCCACCGGTGCTCTCATCCTCCTCCAGAATGTAGTGGCCGCCGGCATCCTTGAAAATCTGTGCCAGGAAACTCTTTCCGCCTACGGCATACCAGTTTCCGCCGTGCATCTCACCGCTGAAGACCGTTGGCCGTTCGGTAATATCCTTTACTTTGTCGCATAATTCGTTATATCGCTGTTCAACACCTGCAAACAGGGTGTTGGCTTTTTCTTCCTCGCCCAGCAACAGACCTACGAACTTTATCCATTCTGCCTGTCCCAGTGGGGTAATCTCCTTGTATCCCAAATGCGGAATCAGTGGTATATCCACATCTTTCAGAGCATCGTAACCGCCACGCTTGAAAGGGGAAATAAGAATCAGGTCTGGATTGATGGCCATGATTACCTCGTTATCAAAGTTTCCTTCGATACCGATTTTCTGAATATCACCAGATTCCAGACGTGTCTTTACCTCTTTATTAAATAGGTGCTTGGTACTGGTGATTCCCACCACCTTATCCAGTTGCTCCAACTTGATGAAGTTGGACAGCTGCAGGCTGGTCATGCAAACGGTAGAGCGTACCGGGGTATCAATACGGGTATATCCCTCGGGAATCTGTGCTTCCTGACCCCGTGGTACCAGAGCATAATGGTAAGCCAGTTGCTCGCCGTTCTCTGGGTCCATCATATCCACCAGGCTCATGTTGTCCTGGTATTTAACGGTAAACCCCTTGGCATACTGTGGAACAATCTGAGTGGCCGACATCTCACTCATCTCAGTGGTATTCCCACCATTATTCTTTCCTGTCGACTGGCAACTTGCCAATCCCAAAACCAGAATCAGGCAACCTGCTAAAAATGTCATTTTCTTCATATATTTGTATATCTTATAATTCCTTTTTCATCAATCAGTACGATGATTAGCTTTGCATTGGGAACCAATGGCTTACAGGTTTCCATGCAGCATTTCATTAGGGAAGGGAAGAAGCGTTCAGCATCGTTTTCTGACAGTTGTTCCCACAGTTCACGGGCCAGAGTGAGTTGCTGAATGACCGTCTCTGCTTGTGCCGAGCAACCGCTTTCCATGGCCAGTCGGCAGAGGAAATCCTTATTCATAATTACCGTCTTGCTATGGGTGTTCAGGTGACCTTCAGCCAGTTTCACCGCTTTTCCCAGCATGATTCCCATGGTAATCTGTTCCATTCCCAAATCCTGAGCAATCTTGAGCGTATCGCCAATAAAATTGCCATAATGCACAAAGGCTTGTGCCGGAAGTTCCGGATAAAGTGCTTTGATGTATTTCTCGCTCTTTGCTCCGGAGTTGATGACCAGATGCAATGATCCTATGGCCTTGCAAACTTCCACTTCACGCCGAATGGATTCCACAAATGCCTCAAGTGAGAACGGACGGACCACTCCTAATGTTCCAATGATGGAAATGCCATCAACGATTCCCAGTTTGGGATTAAAAGTACGTTTGGCAAGTTCACGTCCATCTGGAACAGAGAGAGTAACGTCCAATCCCTTATCTGTCAATGCCGACAGTTCCCTTGTCATCATTTCCCGTGGAGTCTGGTTGATGGCCGGTTCTCCTACGGGAATACCGATACCGGGAAGAGTGATTTTTCCAACGCCTTCTCCTTGCAGGAAATGAATACCCGTTTTCTGGCTGAATTTTACTGTTGCCAGAATAGTAGAGCCGTTGGTCACATCCGGATCATCACCGGCATCTTTTATCACTGCAGCAGTGGCCTTTCCTTCTGATACGTGAGCTGATGCTATCGGAAGAGTGACAACCTCACCGTTTGGTAGATGAATTGCCACTTCTTCTGGTGCTGTTCCTTGCAGCAGGGTAATCAGGGCAGCTTTGCTGGCCGCTGTTGCACAGCTTCCGGTGGTGAATCCTATCCTCAGGGGGAAAAAATCAGGCAACAGCCGTTCTACTTCCTTTCTTAGCGTATATTCACCGGTAACCGTCAGAAAAGTGGCCGGTAGGATAGGGCGCTGTACGGCAAATACCGGAATGCCGGCTTGGTGTGCAGCCGTAATCTTTTCGTCAAATCCGCCTGATTCGCCACTTTCTTTGGTGATGATGGCGTCTGGTCCTATTTCATTAATGAGTTCCGCTGTGTTGTCTGAGGAATAATAGACTAAGCGCTCCTTCGGGAATCCCTGTTTTATGGCGTCTTCGCGTGACTCATCACGATCCAGCACCCGGAACCAGCATTCATGCTCCTGCCAGAACGCTTTCAGTTTGCTGATGGTTTTTACACCCGTCAGTGCCAATAGTTTCCGAACGCCGTGCATCTTCATACACTCTATGGCATTTGCATAATCTGTGCACCAGATGATGTCATCGGTGCGTTCCGGAAATGTGCGTTCTAATCGGATAACGGGCAGTTGCAATTGCTGTGAACAGAGGTAGATATTCTGATGCAGTGCTGTTGCAAAAGGATGAGCGGCATCAATAAGCAGCTTTATTTCTTTGTCACGGCAGAAAGCTGCCATCTCCTCACTGTCCATTTTGCCGTAAATGCGTTGGCCATGGGCACATGCCACCTCCTGCCACTGTCCCAAGGTGGAATAGTAGTAAGGCTTTGCCGCTTCATCCAGTGCCTTGACGGCAATGCGGCCTTCAGTTGTGCCTCCCAACACCAGTATCATAATCAGTCTTTGCTTTTTCTGAACAGGTGAGTGAAATGCGATGAGTATAGTTTCGATAATCCCTTACGGTTGTCAATCGATTCACCTACCACCAATAGGGTAGTAAGAGTCAGGTTGTTCTCCCGAACCAGGCGGGCCAGATCTTTCAGTTGCCCGCGGTAGATCTTCTGTTCTTTCCAGGTCAGTTTGTAACATGCTGCTACAGGAGTTTCTGGTGGATAGGCCTGTAACAGTTCTGCTTGTACATCCTCTACAATGCTGGCACTCAAATAGATACACATGGTACTCTGTGATTGTGCCAATTTGTGCAGTTTCTCTTTTTCGGGCATAGGAGTACGTCCTTCACCTCGGGTAAGAATAATACTTTGTACCTTTTCCGGAATGGTGAATTGCGATTTTAATTCAGCAGCAGCGGCCTGGAATGATGAAATTCCCGGAGTGATGTGATAATTCATTCCGTATTGGTCAAAGAAAGCCATCTGTTCCTGAATGGCTCCGTAGATGCAGGGGTCTCCGGTATGCAGACGAACCACGAACTTACCTTCGTCATAGAATTGCTTCATCAGGGCAAACTGTTCCTCCAGATCCAATCCGGCAGAACTTCTCACCACAGCATGCTTTGGAGCATACTGTGTCAGTTCGTATGGAACCAGACTTCCTGCATACAGTACCAGATCGGCCTGTTCCAGCATCCGTTTACCTCTAACGGAAATCAGTTCCGGATCACCAGGACCGGCACCGATAATCTCAATGTGTCCTTTGCCGCATTCGCTTCTGTCCATGGCCAGGGCAAAGGTATAGTTGTTGGACGCGTCATTGTTAACGTGTCCTTTTGTTTTTTCAATAATCAGTTGTCCGCCATCACTGCTTTTCAAGGCTGTGCTCTCTGCCACGCCATATAGTCCGGTTACAGCAAATGCCTTTTCCGAAGGGTTGGGCACTTCAATATCCTTAACATCCTCAGTATCATAGATATGAGTCTCTGCCCAAGGGAATGTTCCCTGAAGTGAAGCCAATAATGGCTCGTCCTGTTTCAGGCGATGAGTACTGATGGATGCCACGGCTTTGGGACTTACGCCTGCCTGCTGAATCTGTGCACAGATGGCATTGGCAATACCATCCGGATGGCACTGTTTTCTGCAACCGAATCCCAGATGCAGCACAGCGGGCCTATAATATAAGGTCGGAATAGCCGTTGTTTCATGCAGGAATGGAGTTACTGCAATCAGCAGATCAAAATGATCAGCCGGGATATCCTCAAAACGATCGTAAACGGTCACATGGCTTGGAGCATTCCGTTTCATCTCCTGTGCCTGTTTATCTTTACACTCAACGAGAAGAGCTGTCGGTTTGCCGTTGACAAATCGTGCAATGCACTCGTTCATCGTTGCATGATGGCGTTCCATCTGCCAACCGCTTTCCTTGGCCAGGGTATCCAGTGCCCACAGCCCACAACGGTCGCTTTGGGTAGTTACTACAGCCTGTCCACCGGTGATGGCGGCTATTCGTCGTGCCAGGTCATTGGCGCCCCCTACATGTCCTGATAATACAGGAATGACAAAATCGCCCAAAGTGTCCAGGCAGACCACTGCGGGATCATGGTATTTATTTCGGATACTATCGGCCATGCTTCGAACACAAATGCCTAAGGCACCAATAAATACGATTTGGGAATAGGTTTCAAAACAAAGGCTCATTCCTTCCTGAACGGATGAAACCTGCTGAACGCCTTCCATAGAGTGAGTTGAAACCAATTGGCATTTTCCCAGTTCTTTACTTAGGGTTTGTGCCAATGGCAGAGCAGTTTCTGATACTATGATAATAGCGGTTTTCATTGCGCTTTAAGAATTTCAATAGGGTTATGTTCATCAATGACGATGCGTGTCCGCTGCACGATGTGCATACCGGCAGCTTCCACTCCTTCCTGAAACATCGCCAAACTGGATGCCGATACGGAATTGAAAACGATACAGCCTTCCGTAGCCAGTAGGGGACGGATGGCCAGAATCATCTCTTTCAGTTTCCCGCCATGACCGCCAATAAATACAGCATCAGGATGTTGGCAGGACATGCATTCTTGCCCAATCGATTCCAGGAAATCTCCGCCAACAAACTGAATACCTGGCGCCCCGAATTTCTCACAGTTGCTTTGCAGCAACGCTTGTCCTTCCGGACGGATTTCATAAGCAGTGATTGACAAATGGGGGAACTGCAACTTGGCCTCGATGGAAATAGAACCAGTGCATGAGCCCACATCCCAGAAGGTTCTCCGGTGTTGAAGATCCAGCATCGACAGGGTCAGCAGTCGGATAGGCATTTTGGTAATCATGTTAACACGCCCGTTCAGCAGGTGAAACTCCGATTCCGGAATGCCTAATGCATGAGGTCTTTCCTCGGTTTGTTGCAGAATGATACAGTTTGGAAAGTTAATGTTTTGTCCGCAAACGTCATGAAGGTTAAATGTCCTAACCTGTTCCTTTTCGCGGTTTCCCAGACACTCTCCAACGGTCATGGTATAATTGTCATACCCGTATTGCAGCATTCGTGCAGCGATTTGGGCTGGTGTTTTTTTCTGATCAGTCAGTGCACCTATCAGTTTCTCACCTTGAATTAGTGCAGTGTCCAGCGCATCCCATGGACGGCCGGTAAGCGAGATGGTGCGCATATCCTGATATCCCAGCAGCATACGGTGTGCCAGCTGTTGCAGAGAATTGAAGTAGGGGTACACTTCCAAAACGGCATCGGGAAGCATTCTTCGGAGTGTATTGGCAAAACCGAAAAATAGCGGATCTCCCGAAGCGAAGACCACGATGTCGTTATAATTCTTATATTCTACGATGACTCCCGAGATTGGCACGGTGATGTCTATCCATCGGTAATCTGCAGGAAGCAGATGTTGCATCAGTTCATGATGACGCTTTCCACCCGAGAAGACCTTTCCCTGACGGATAATGTCCAGCACCTCGGGGGTGAAGTCCTGTTCCCTGTTGTCGCTGATACCTATAACTGCAAATCTCATACGTCTCTTCCTGGTCGTAATTGTGGTGCATCATCCACAGTCAGCACTGCATTCATCAGTGTGGCTGCCAGATTACTGCCGCCTTTTCTTCCTTCAACAATAATTTTCGGAATATGGCTGAATGGCTTCACCATATGCTTGCTCTCGCATACGTGTACAAATCCTACCGGAGCAGCAATGATACCTGAAGGCTGAGCCTTGTGTTTGCGTATCAGGTCGCAAAGTTCCATCAGTGCGGTAGGGGCATTGCCAAAGATGAAGATGGCATCCGGATGCTCTTCCACGGCAATGCGTATGCCGGCTTGGGTACGGGTAATGCCTTTCTCCTTGGCCAGATTCACGGCACGCTCATCGCTCAGATAGCATTTCACCTCGATACCCATGCGCTGCAAGGCTCCTTTGCGTATACCCGATGCGGCCATGGTCACATCGGTAATCAGTGTACGAACCTGACCGGAACACAAGAGGTTGTGCATGGCGGTTACTGCGTTATCGTCAATCTTCAGGATGTTCTCCATCTCAAAGTCGGCTGTGGTATGTATGGCATGAAGCAGTGCCCATTTCTTATCCAGTGCTATTTCGGGATTCTTCAACTCCTTCTCAATGGTTCGGAAGGAATGAATCATAATATCCTGACCTACACCTACATCTTCTGATTTCTGCTCGCGATAGTATCCGCGTGGAGTAATCATTTTCCCGTCGTGCTGATAGCTTTGGCTGTTGCCTATCAGCACCACGGTAAACATGTCCACATCTTCCGGATTAAAATCGGCAAGGGTAGTGACAGTTATTTTCTCATCCTCTCTTCCGGCCTGACGAACAAATCCCACAGGGGTCTCTGGTGTGCGCACTTCCAGGAAAATCTCTTGCAGACGATACAGTTGCCAGTATCGTCCGTGGCTTTTGGGATTATAGATAGCGGTTACGAAATCACCGATGGCAGCAGCACGGATACGCTTCTCGATGACTTCCCAAGGTGTCATTAGGTCGGAAAGCGAAATCAGGCACAAGTCATGTCCGATAGGAGCACCCAGCAGTGATGCGGCTTTCTGAAAAGCACTGATACCAGGCAATACGGTGATTTCCACATCGCTGTTACGCTCTTTCTGCATTTCCAGTATCAGTGGTGCCATACCATAAATGCCGGCATCTCCGGAACTGATAACACATACCGTCTTTCCCTGTTCGGCCATTTGGAAGGCCTGTTCGGCACGGTCGCGTTCCTTTTTCATACCGGTATCAATACACTCGGTGTTTTTATTCAGGAACGATTCGATAAAGGGGAAATAAACGTTATAACCCACTACCACATCGCTCTGTTGCAGAGCGCTGATGACAGCGGGAGTAATGTCTTGGGCAGAACCGGGTCCTATACCTGCCACTATAATCTTTTTATTCATAATTAATTATTGTTTCATCCCGGGCACATGCCCGGGATGAATATTATTACTCTTCTGGGAACATTGAGTGGTAGTAATCTTCCAGAGCGTCACCGTCAACAGCCTCCTTAGTGTGCTGCATCCAGATCTTCAATACGCCTGGAACCTCCAACAGACCCAGTGGGTTATCAGCACCAGCAACGCTGAAACCGGCTACGTTAGAGAAGTACTCCAACCAGCTGTTCTCTTCGCTTGCCTCGTCCTCGCCATCCCAATACTCTTCACCTTCGCCAACCATATCGTTGTGAGCGTGGTCACCGGCAATTGACATCAGAGCGTGCAGAGAGATGTGGCCAGCCTTGGTCTGCTTCGCATCCTGAATACGCTCCCAAACATTGTCCTTGTAGTTGTTTGGCATATCCACGGTACCTACATAGTACTTTGGATTGATCTTCTGCAATGCCTCTTCCAGTTCGGTGTAACGTACGTTTGCCTTGTAGCTGTCGTAGCTGTCAGGGTTACCGTGACCCATGAATGCCACCAGACCGTCCTTCAACTCAGCACCATAGTGTGCATCCAGAGCGGCAGCGGTAGCTTCAACGTCATTACCCTTACCCTCGTTTGAGGTCAGCAGTGGAGCACCCAACTTCAACTCTACGTTAGCCAGATACTTGTCATCCAAATCGCCCAGGTAGTTGTTCGCAAAATCCTTCAGGTAGTTGATTACACGGTTGAACTCCTCACCAGGGATTACCTGCAGTGACTGAACTACGATTTCGTCATACTTTGCAGTACCGAAAGCGTGCAACCAGAAGTTTGGTGCATAGAAGTAACGTGGATCGGTGTTCTCACCTGCCATAGCACGGTTGATACAGATAGCAGAGCTGAATGATACATATACATCATAGCCAGGGAACTCCTTCTGATAGGCCTTCTGGGTCGCATCGAATGCGTTGTAAGCACACTCCCAGGTAGAACCGAATGCAACCAGCAGGATAGCCTTGTTGCTCTTCTTTTCCTTGCTAACCATCTCATCTACAGAACGCTGATAGATAGTCCAGTTGCTCTCAGGAACAGTTGGCTTATCCTCTTTGTTGTCATCTGGGTTAACTACTGGTGGCACTACTGGAGTGTCATCGTCATCGCTACATGCGATGAATGAGGTGGACATGAGCGCTGCCATGGCCATCGCTAAAAACTTAATCTTCTTCATTGTTTAGTTTGTTTGAATTGTTATTGAATAGTTTTCTTAAACTTTTTCCTGTTGAGAATTTCACGGCAAACGATGCATAAACCGTTGTGCCTGCCGATGTTGTACCTAAATGATGCGGATGAGGTGTGCGGTCCACATGATTGAAAATGTTGTCGATACCCGCTTCCACACGATAGGTCATGCGCTTGGACTGGCCAAAATCATGTGTGGTGTTCAATCGCCAGATCTGGTAGCGCTTGCCATTACCGTCAATCTGGTAATAGCGTTTGCTGCTGCCTCGGGCATACAGTCCCAGACCTAGACGGTAGGCAGGCGAGAACTTATGGTTCCAGGTCACGAATCCGTTCCACTTATGATGTGCCATGCCATCTATGGTTACCTTATCCAGCCGGTCTTTCTTGGCATTATAGATTTCGGCATCGGTATCCAGATAGCTGTAGTTACCGCCAAGGCTGATTTCCTTGTTCAACTGATAGGACAGGTTTACATCCACGCCATAGGTCTTGGCCTTTTCCATATTCTTGTACATTCGTGGAATCACCTTGTTGCTGCCATCGCCCATATACTGAGAATCCATCGCATCCGTAGGAATATCACCTACAGGAATGTTCACCAGCGTAATCATATCCTTCAGCTTATTGTAGTATCCGGTAACCGAGAGGGTGAATTTCTTACCGCGATACTCAGCACTGACCGATTGATAATAGCTGATTTGTGGCTTCAGATTTGGATTACCCATATAGAAATAGGTGTTTGATCCCATCTGTCGCAGATACTGGTATCCCAATTCCTTGGTGGTTGGGGTCTTGAAGCCTTCGCTCCATCCGGCACGGAACCGGAAATCGCCAGCCGATACCATAGCACTGATTTTTGGAGTAGCCCTGAAACCGAATGCTCCGTTCTCATTCAGTCGCAGTCCCGCAGTCAGGTTCAGCCACTTGCCATAGGTAAACTCATCCTGAATATACAAAGCTCCGGTCCAGTCGTCGGTCTTTCCGCCCTTTACACGCATCGGGGCCTTCAGGTAATCGTAACGGTATTCCAATCCGGCACTCAGAATGTTCGAAGCCGGCAGATAGAATACACCTTTAACTTGAGCCGACGTACGCTGCTGGTCACTTTGCAGGGATTGCTGACCGGCAAAGTAAGGGTAGTAGTTGGTGAAATGGCCCAATGGATCGTAACCGTCTTCCAGGGTGGTAGCTGTGTATTTGTAGAAATACGCATGCTTGTTCCAGTCCACATCGAAGGTAATCACATCGGTTTTGTTCAGTTTCCACTTACCGCCCATTCCAGCACTGGCATTGTGGTATTTCAGGTTATACGTATACACATCGCATGAAGGATGAGTACCATTGGTGGGACGGCTGATCAGTTTGTAATAATTCGTACCTTCCACATACAGACTCAGTTTGTCCGATGGAGTATAGGTCACCTGCTCCGAAATCTGCCAGTTGGTGTATTTGTTTACCGTCTTGTTCTTACTGTCAGTCAGAATGGTTCCCTCGGCATATTCCTCTGGGGAGTTCTGCCAGCCATCGGTATGCTGTAACTGGAAGTTAGTGTACGACTGGAACTTACCGAACGAGAATGCCAGTCCGTTGTGCTGACGCACATCATTGTAGGTTCCGTATCGGGTGGTGTTATCCACCGAGAAACCTTCCTGGTCATGACGCTTGGTGATGATATTGATTACACCCGCTATGGCATCCGAACCGTAAAGAGCAGATGATGCACCCTTCACAATCTCAATTTTCTCAATGTTGTGAGGGTCTATCAGGTTCAGGTCATTCTCACCGCCCACATCGCCATGCAGACGTTTGCCGTTAACTAGAACCAGAATGTAATTGTTACCTAATCCGTTCAGCTGCATCTGGCTGCCCATGTCGCCTTCGTTGAATTCCAGTGAAGCGGTCAGTCCTGATAGGATATCCTGGATGCTCTTGCCTCCAAAGTTCTGCAACTGCTTGCTGCCTATCACCTCGGTCTGTACAGGGGCATCCTTCAGTAGGTGCTGGGTACCGGTACCGGTAACCACCACCTCATCCAGATTGATGCTCATCTCATCGCCATGTTTGGATAAGATGCTCTGTGCCTGTATATTACCGGCCGATGCCAGCAGGATTAGTGTTAATATTGGTTTGTTCATTCGTTATTTATTAAATTTCAGTGTCACACTTACTACCAGTGAGCGTCCTGGGTTGATGGTGGCAAAATTGCTGTTCCATGGACTTTCATCGCGCTGGTTGAAAATGTTTTCAATACCCAATGATGGTTCCAGGGTAAACTCATCCAGCATGAAGGTGTGACGGGTGTTCAGGTCCCACTGCGCACAGCGTGGAGAATAGCCGTAGGTGCTGCTGTATCGGCGGCTCTGCATGTGACCGTTCAACTGCACGTTCAGCATGTAGTGATTCCAACTGTGATTCCAGCGGGCAAATACATTGGCACTGTTCTTCACACTCTTATCTACCGGAGTAACCACCCAACTTCCATCGTTCTGTGCAGTCTTGGCCTCGCTGTCGGTATGGATGTATGAACCGCCTAAAGTCATGCCGGCACCCAGATAGGCTTGAGCGTTTACGCTGATTCCCTTAATGTTAGCCTTGTTCACATTGTCACGCTGACGGATGGTTCCGAAACGCTTGTGCAGTTCCTGTGCGGTACTTCCTGCATCCTCAATCTCCTTTTCCGACAGTACACGGTAATCAATCATATCCTTAATCTGATTGATGAATCCGGTTACTGCAATCGAGAATTTCTTACCGGTATACTCGGCATTCAGCGAGTAGAACAGGCTCTTCTCCGGTTTCAGGTTTGGGTTACCGATGGTGGCACGGTCACTGGTCTTTGACTCGTCAGTGGCATACAGCTGCAACAGGGTAGGCGAGCGGAAACCGGTGGAAACGGAACCACGTGCATGGAAACCGCCCAACTTATACATCAGCGCCACATTAGGAGTGGCATAGTTCTTAAAGTTCTCGTTGTAGATGTAACGCACTCCCAGCACACCCTGCCAGTGGCTGCTCAGGTTCAGTTCGTCCTGAGCAAACAGCGCCATGGTGTACATATCCTTGTAGGAAATATTCGATGTCTCGCTGCGGAACTGCTGCTGTTCATACTCCATGCCGGCAGAAAGTTTGTTCACTTCATCCAATTTGAAGATACCCTTTACCGAACCGTTGTAGTAGTGCTGCTTGTTCACATCCTTCTTGTCACCTGCCTCATATTCACCGCTTTTGGTGAAGTAGCCGTAGCGGGAATTATAGTTGTCGCTGTATACTTCAGCCTCCAGATAAGCTTTAGGGTTGATGGTGTATTTGGCACCGGCACCCACGGTAAAGTTGTCGTGCAGCATATCGTAGGTGTAAGCCTGAGTCTCATTATATATAATGTTACCCTGCTCGTCTTTCTTGGTCGAAGCCTTGAAATAAGTTGCCTGCTGTGGACGGTTGGTTTGATAGTCGTAGATACTTCCGCGTACATACAACTGCAGTTTTTCCGAAGCCTTGAAGGTGATGCGCTCGCTCAGGTTGTCTGAAAGGAAACCGGTCGACATTGGACGTCCGGTCTTGTATCCGTTCTCGTCGATATTGTTCACCTGCCAGTTGTCGGCCTGTCGGCGCTGATAGCTGGTGCAGATGCTGAAACGCCCCACATTCACATCGGCATTTACACTTTCCGAAAATCGTCCATGGCTGGAATATTGGGTGGTAGTGCTGGCATTTACAGTATTACGCACGTCATCCGTAATGATATTGATCACACCGCCAATGGCATCGCTTCCATACAGTGCCGAAGCAGCACCGCTCAGAATCTCTATTCGCTTGATGTTGGCCACATTAATACGGTTGTACCGGTCCTCGCCACTCAGACGGTGTCCGTTTTCCAGAATCACGGTATATTCTTCTTTCATACCGTTTAGGCTGATAAAGGTGCCCTGTCCGTTGGTGGATGTGGTTACATTAGGAGCCAGTTTGGTCAACGCCTCGTCCACACTGGTAATGTGTGCATTCTTCAGGTCGTTGGTTGTGATCACTTGGATAGGCGTAGGTGAATTGCTTAAACGCCTATGTGTGCCTGTGCCGGTAACAACTACCTCATCGAGCATAATCTGGCCCGATGCGTAAGTAGCCATACAGCCTACTATGGCTGTAAATAGAATTCGTTTTGTCATAAATTGTTTAAAATAATGTATTTATGGCCTTCCTAATCCCGGGATGGACACGAATAATTAATTGATCAGGCAGGTTTCCTGGCTTGTTCCCCCTCCGGCGCCTTCCCATCTATAATGCAGACAGTGGCAAATGAGTGCCTTCGGGTGTTTTTTAATGGAACTTACAGTAGCGGGTACTGCCCCAGTTTCTCACTGGATTCCCTCTCTATAAATGCAGTAGACATTTATATCACCAAATCGGTGCAAAGTTAGCCATTATTTTTATATCTTTGCAGTAAATAAAAGAAAAAATCGAACTAAAATGACACCACGTTTACTGATTGCTGCGGCATCATCGGGTTGCGGAAAAACCACGTTTACCATGGGCCTTTTGCGGGCATGGCATCGGAAAGGTTTGAACGTTCAGCCTTTCAAGTGCGGCCCGGATTATATCGATACCCAGTTTCATGCTGTTGCATCGGGAACATCCTCAGTAAATCTGGATGTGTGGCTGTCTTCCGAACAGCATGTCCGTCAGCTGTTTAACCGTTACAGCTCCGGAGCCGATGCCTGTGTGGTGGAAGGTGTCATGGGTTTGTTCGATGGTTATGACCGCATGCAGGGAAGTGCTGCTCACATTGCCTGTTTACTGGATTTGCCAGTGGTGCTTCTGGTCAATGCCAAAAGTGCGGCTTATAGTGTGGCTCCGCTCATTTACGGATTCCGTCACTTCGATAACCGTGTGCGCCTGGTAGGAGTAGTGTTCAATCAGGTGGCTTCGGCCAGTCATTACCGCTTTTTGCAGGAGGCATGTGCCGATGCCGGAGTGGAATGTTTCGGCTATATTCCTAAATGCCCCGGCATGGAGGTGCCTTCCCGCCATTTGGGGTTGGCACTGGAAAACCGTGATGTCATGAATGCCTGGATTGATCAGGCAGCCGATCTGGTCAGTCAGCATGTCGACTTGGAACGTCTGGCATCAGCATGCGGTGTAGAATCTATACATACAGAAATCCAATCACATACCACTCATTCCCGCCTGGCGGCTTTATTCGGAACAGACGGATTTCGCCACATAGCTGTGGCTAGCGATGAAGCGTTCAACTTTACCTATCGCGCCAACCTTTCTGTATTGGAGCATATGGGAAAGGTGGAATATTTCAGTCCTATCCGTGATCATGCTCTTCCGGAGAATGTAGATTTTGTCTATCTGCCCGGTGGATATCCCGAACTATATGCCCGCCAGTTGTCCGAAAATCATGCCATGCTTCAGTCCATCCGTGATTATGCCGGTAAAGGAGGTCATCTTTTGGCAGAGTGCGGAGGTATGATCTATCTGTCTGAATCGCTGACCGATGCTGATGGTACAGTTCATTCTTTGGCTGGTGTATTGCCTGTTCGTGCCACCATGCAGGGAGCCAAATTGCATCTAGGTTACCGTCGCATGGTCTTGGAAGGAGAGGAGTGGTTTGGCCACGAGTTCCACTATTCGCACATTGAGAATCCCGATGCTCTGAAAAGCATTACCACCCTGTATGCAGCAAAGGGAAATGCCGTAGATACAGCACTTTATCGTATAAAGAATACTATTGCTGGATATACCCATTGGTATTGGGGTGATGAAGCATAAAAATGTGAAGTGAATCCAGGCGCCCCTAGCATTCACTTCACCCTAACATACACACTTTATATGGTTCTCTTAACAAACCTTACATTAGTCCCGTTTTACCCAAAATAATCAGCATAGTGTAACCCAGAACCAGACCGGTGATACCCATGATCAGCCCCACACGCATCATCTGTTTCTGCTCAATTAGACCTGTGGCATGAGCCAATGCGTTTGGAGGAGTAGAAATTGGCATGACCATTGCCAGTGATGATCCCAGTGCCACACCAATCAGCAGGGTGGATACACCTCCTAATGGAGCAAGGTTTTCAGCTGCTGAAATACCGGCCATAGCCAGAATAGGAATCAGCAGATTGGCTGTAGCGGTGTGCGAGATAAAATTGGCCATGGCATAGCACAACACGCCCGAACCAACAATCATCAGCACTGGTGACCAGGTGTTAAATGGAATAGTATCAATTAGATGACTAGCCAAACCGGTATCCTGTAATGCCAAGCCCAGTGCAAATCCACCGGCTACCATCCATAGTACAGACCAGTTAATTTCTTCCAGATCACGACGGCTGATAATACCCGCCACACAAAATGCACCTACAGGCAGCAAGGCTACTACGTTCGAGTTTACACCCGATACCTTATCTGTCATCCACAGCAGAATGGTAATCATGAACACCACGTATACAATTTTTTCCTGCCAAGGCTTTAACTGACGCTCTGCACTTTCCTGAATGTTCAGTTCTATACGTTTCTGGGTGAAAGGGAAGAGCAGAAGAAGAACACGCCAAGCAATGAAGAGCAACAGTAGGGCAAATGGGAACATAAACATCATCCACTGTCCGAAACCGATGTTCATGTTCAGTCCCTCGGGGTCGTTCAGGAACTTTAACGCTATTGCGTTTGGAGGAGTTCCGATTGGAGTTCCAATTCCACCGATATTAGCACCCACAGGAATGGCCAGTGCCAGACAAATCTTACCTTTCCCATTGGCTGGCAGCGATTTAAGTACTGGTGCCAAGAAGGTCAGCATCATGGCAGCTGTTGCGGTGTTGGATAAGAACATGGAGAACAGACCGGTAACCAGAATGAATCCCAACAGAACATTCTCTGATTTGGTTCCAAATGGCTTAAGCATGATGCGTGCCAGTTTCACATCTAACCCTGACTTTGTAGCTGCAATGGCCAGAATGAATCCTCCGATAAACAGCATGATGATAGGGTCTGCAAAACAGGCCATGATTTTTTTATAGGAAATCAGTGAGCCCAACTGATTGGCAGAATAGCAACTGTTCAGCAGTGTCATACTGCTGTCGCTAGCGCAGAACAGTAAAATTACGATGATAGCCACTGATGTGTTCCAAGCCGGAATGGCCTCACAAATCCACATCAGTGTGGCAAAGCAGAATACGGCAATAGTTCGTTGTTCCACTATGGATAGATTTCTGATTCCATAGAATGAGGTAGGCACATTCCATAGAATAAGTAGGATGACGAAACAGACCAGCAATTTGATGAGACGCTTATTCTGTGAAGCCTCGCGCATCTGCGCCTTGGCTTTGTGGATTTCCTCCACCAGATTATAACCTAGAAAGTTCTTGAACATAATCAGCAGTTTTTAACAGTGTCATCCTCGATTGTTGTTTTTCCATTACGCAGGCACTCAGTGCACTTATAGTAAAGATGTAGGGCCACGCTGAATGCAATGACCGTGCTGAAGAAAATTAAAATAGAATTTCCCATATCGTTGCAATATTATTGGTTTTCGCTTGCAAAGGTAGGGGACTTCTATTACGTTTGCTAATAGTTGTTAAGGATAGATTCGATAGCGGTAATCGCTGATAACCTATCTGTTATCCCTATAGTTTCTATCGGTAAGCAACAAGTGGCAATCGATGAAAACGATAGCCACTATCGGTAAATATTGTGTTTTCCGATAGCGATGTAACGAAAGAATACTTACCTTTGCAATCGGAAAAATCGAAAGAACAATTATGGAACTGAGGCAACTGAGATATTTTGTAAAAGTGGCAGAATTGGGCTCTTTTTCTGAAGCTTCCCGCCAATTGCATATCACTCAAAGCACCATCTCACAACAGGTTCATCAGTTGGAGGATGAACTGAATGTGGAACTGCTTATTCGTGATTCTCATAAGGTAGTATTGAGTGATATCGGCCGTGCTTTTTTGCCACAGGCCATCAAGGCACTACATGAAGTTTCTATTTGCATCGATAAGATTCATGATGTCCAGCAGTTGGGGGTTGGTGAGTTGAATATCGGAACCACTCTGACTTTCACTTCGTTGCTTTGCGAGACGGTGAAGGAATTCATCAAGAATTATCCGGGAGTAAAGTTGAATCTGGTATGTGCAAGCATGGAGGATTTGATGAAGATGCTGGACCGTCAGGAAATTGATCTTGCCCTCAGCTATAAGTCGAATGTTGTGTATCCTGAGATAGAATCACACATTCTTTTCGGCAACAGTCTGGCCGTAGTGGTGGATGAGCACCATCCACTAACAGAATTACCCAGTGTGCGTTTAGCTGATCTGGAGCGTTTCCCGCTGGCTCTTCCTGCCAAGGGCATGCAGGCACGTAATGCCTTTGATAAGATTGTGGAAACTAAGGATTACCGTTTCGATATCCGTCTGGAAATCAATGAAGTGAATTTGCTTATGGATGTCATTCGCGGTACCCGTATGGTTACTTTACTTTCCGAAGCAACAGCCAAGCACATGACGGGTATCACCTCTATTCGTCTGGATCAGCAGAACACATCCATGGAGGGCTCATTCCATGTAAAAAGAGGCGCGTATTGCAAGAATGCTACGAAGGAATTTCTTCGTCTGCTCTGCAAGACACGCCCCTATGGATTAGCCATGATGGATTTGCTGTAATCAGCGTTTTTTCCTCTTTTTCCGATGAAGGTAATGCCAACTCATCTGAATGCTGCTTACCGATAAAGCAGTTCCGCCCAAAAGCATAATCCAGAACAGAATATCGCGTAGTATGCGATGTTTCTGGAAGAACGGAATATTAAAACAATGCAATCCGGCATACAGCCATTTGCGCATTCGGGTGTTGCGGTTGTAGTACCGTACGCTTCCGTCTTTCGGATTCAGGTAGTACAGACTCTTGTCAGCATCATTCACCTCTATTTTGTATACCGGCAACGGATAGTTGTTACGAATATATACATAGTAATTGTCGTAATCCTCCAGCAGGTTCACTTTCACATCATGTGTTCCGGTTATCTGCTCGAAAGCTTTTTGGGTACGCTCAGCGTCAAACTCGTAACGGTTTAGTTCTGTATTCTCTGCATCTACCAGATACGTTTCAGAACCGGTTTCCACCTTATAATAAGCATGTCCATCCACCTGCATCCAGGTCAGATGCTTTATCTCATCACTCATAATCACCTCATTGGCAGGCAAAAGAAAACGGCTCATATCCAATGATGTGCCGTATACATCGGTCTTCATGTCACGTTCCTGATGAGTGGTAATCATCCATTGGGGAACGGGGCGCATGGACATATATCCGCTAAATATGAAGGTCAGTGTAAACAGGCCGAAGAAGAGGCCCAGCAGATGATGCCAGCGGAAATCGCTCTTCACATAAGGAGTAAGTTTGCGCTGACGGCGAGCCAAAATCATACTGCGGATACCGATAATGATTCCCGAAAACACAACCAGTGTGGCGATTCCAGATAGCCATTTAACGGTATCTACCCAGGGTTGGCGTCCCTGTGAGCGCAGATAAGTGATATATACCCAGTGAGGAATGGCACCAATCCAGGTCCAAAACCGTTCTGAGCGGGTAGTGTACTGCACCGGCATGCCAGTTTTGGCACTCACATACAGTTGGATATGATCATCATCTTCATAGCCATAGCGATATACCGGCATCTGCTTTTGTGGCATGGCACCAATCAGCCACACATCGATGGCATGCAGTGTGTCCATAAGCTCTGCTTTGGCAGCACTCCATCCTGAATTGTTTGCCGTTTGATACAGTTCATCGGCACTGTATCGTGCAAAAGGCATACCACTTTTGGAATCTATAGCCTTTTCTCCATCGGTAGTAGCAAATCTCAGGGTGTTTCGACCAGCTACTTTCTGGTAGATAATGTTACTGAAAGCCGCATTTCCTTCCAGTTGTTTGCTATACACATCAATTGGAAAGTCCAGTGTATCTACCGTTTCTGCATGTTCCATGATCTGTTGTGTGGTTACACTTGGATAATAGTGATACATCATCACCATTCCCGAGAGGAACCACATCAGAAACAGGATACTGAGAATCACTCCCAGTATCCTGTGGAAACATAAAATAAAAGAGATAACCTTCTTCATTACAAATCGAATGAAGCTGAGAACATCACGTTGCGGCCCTCCTCTGGCAGATAACCAGTGGTGCTGACAGCAGTGGTGTAATACGTTTTGTCAAAGATGTTATTGAGATTCATCTGCAACTTCACATGCTTGAATTTATAGCTTACCATGGCATTACCCACGGTGTAGGCATCAAACCACATGGTGTTGGCAGCATTCACATAAGCTTTGTCGTTAAACTGGAAACCTGCACCCAGTTTAAGTCCATTCAGCGCATGCTTGAACTCATAGTAAGCCCAACCGTATGCCATGTTTTTTGGCGCATATTGTAGGAAGTTGCCAGCTTGGGTGTTACCCGCATACTTGTTTTTTGCATAGTCTCTAACTGTAGCATAGGTGAAAGAGTAACCCATATCGAGGGTCAGATTGTGTACAGGCTCTGCCACAAAACTTACTTCAAAACCCTTGGAAGAAGCACGTCCAACCTGACCGGAAATCTGAGTGCCGTCATCCAGTTTTCCCAGACTCTGAATCATGTTGCTCTTGCTGATGTAGAATGCAGCAATGTCAGCAGCAAACCATCCGCCGAATCCAAAGTGGGTACCCACCTCGTACTGATAACCGCGAATTGGTTTGAACACATTGTCGTTGTTTGGCTTGATTTCCCGACCGTCACTGCCAATGTAGATGTAACCAGAAGCGGCAGTAGTGCGCGCAGGCTTAAAGAAGTTGCTGGTTGATGCGTATACATTGAAATCCTTGCTAATATCATAGGCCAAACTGAAACGATAGGTCAGCGCATTGTAATTTTCCTTGGTCTTGGCATTACTGCTGATAATCTTTTCACCTTCAGTTGTACTAGCTTGGAACTGACGGTTGATGTGGTCGAAACGCAGACTGGCCAGTGCGGTAAACTTGTCAGTAAGATGCAGATAGTCACCGGCATAGATGCCGTGATCCTGTTCCCATGTCTCTTGCAGGGCTGAGAATGGAACCTGCTGGTCACCTTGGTTCAGGATCGGATTAACAGAATTTACGATGGCATTTTTACCAGGACCGGTAGCATCTTTAGCATAGGTGGCACGGTAGCGAGGAACGTTCAGGATACTCAGAGAGTAACCGCCAATCAGGTCATGCTTTACGTTTCCGGTCTTAGCCACACCATTCACTTCCAACAGGTTCTGCCATAGTTTGGTCTTGTATGCAAACAGGAAACCACCACGTTTGATATTATCCAAATCAATGTATGTTTTCTTGTCACCATTTTGGTAGTAATGGTTGTAAATGGGCTCCTCTGAAGTAAGGTATGACAAAGATTCGGTAGCATAGTAATCCAGGTCACCGTGATAGAATGACAGCTGATCGTTCAGTCGCCAGTCCTGGTTAAAAGTATGGTTATACTTCAGGCTCAGGTTCACATCCTTGTCTGTCAGGTGGTCCTTGGGGTCAGCATAACGCGTGCGACGGTCTATCTTGCTGTAAATTTCTGTCACACCGTATTCCTTCTGCCCATTGGAGTTGAAGATGTCATATTGGAAATGAGGCTGGCCGGTATCGGTGCCGTATGCGTCATCTTTAGCACTTACTGAGAAATCCAGCACATCGTTGTCGCTCATCTTCCAGTTCAGAGCCAGATAAGCGTTGTAGGACTTGTCATTGGTATGGCGCCAACCCTCGCCTCCGCTCATTGCAAAGTCAGTACGGAATGACAGATTGTTGGCTATGGCACCGCTGGCACCTGCTGAGATGCTGTGGCGACCCCAACTTCCGACAGACATTTTGGCATTGGCATGTCTGGTCATGGTTGGTTGCTTGTGAATGACATTAATTACACCACCCAGAGCCGAGTGTCCGAACATGACGGAAGCAGCACCTTTAAGTACTTCTACACGTTCTACCGATGCCAAAGAGGTGCTTGGAGCAGAGGTGTACAAGTTGTGACGCTCGTCACGCACACCGTCGTTAAGTACCACAAAGTCAGAGAAACCGCGGATGATAAAATACTGGAAACCACCGTATGAGTTGTTTGGACGCACACCGGTAGTATTCTTAGCTACATCAATCAGAGAGTTCAGATTCAAGTCTTCAATCTTCGCTTTTGAAGTCACCGCAACTGTCAGGGGTGCATGGTTCAGTGCCACAGGAATCTTACTTACTGCCGATGGCTTGTTGTAAGTACTGGTGATGACCACTTCTTCCAGTTCTACTTCGTTCTCCTCTCCCTCATTAATCTGTTTTTTCACGTCCTGCGCGTACGCAGCAGCAGTGCTCAGGCACATAATGCCCAAGACACCAATCTTAGTAAATCTCATAATTTGACCTTAAAAGTTTATTTAAATAATACCTTATTTCATTTCATGGCCTCTGCCAGATGTTTCAGTATTAATGTGCGCACTTTGGCATTCTCACCCAATCCGTGGAAGCGCACGTCCACTTTGTAACCCTTTTCTTCCAGTGCCGGTTTCCATTCTCCGTCAATGTCCTCGTGAGCATGCACACCACTCACCATCAGGAAAGGAATCAGAGTCACCTTTTTGAATTTCTTGCCGTCCAACTGACTGATGGACACATCACGGTTTGGCCATCCTTCAATGGTGCCCATGAAAGCATGCTTCTGACCGTCATGCTGAAGCATCTGTCCCAGCATGGAGTAGGTGGCAGTACTGGCCTCTTCGTTGCCATGCCCCACAAACAGCAGCGCCTCGTCCTTCTGGACGGTGTATTCCGACAGAATTTCCACCATCTCCTCAAAGTCCGGAATCTTCTGCAACAGAGGATCGCCTATTTTCACCTCCTTGAAGAAGGCTGAAACACGCCCCACATCCTCGCGCAGCATGTTCATCTCTATACCGTCAAGCATGTAGGTAGGCTGAACGATTACTTTATCGTAACCATCTAAGTGTAAACGTAATAATGCATCGGTAGGACTATCCTTATGCACGCCCTTTCTGTCCAGGATGCGTCGGATGGTAGGAGAGGCGTATGCCTCACGCACCTCAATCGAGGGATAGGCCTTCTTCACTTCCTGAAACATCACATCCAGTGCTTGAGTACGTGCTTCTTCGTTACTACTACCAAACTGTGCCACTAATATGGCAGTCTTCTGTGCAAACAGGTTCAGTGACATGAGCACTAGAACCAGAAAAGCAAACGTTTTCTTCATATCATAAATATTAAGCAATCTTCTCATCCGTAATCCCGCAGATGTAAGCATCATCGGCATTGGCAGGTCTTCTGACTTGGTCCTAAAACAACTCGGCCTTCCCGTTGTGTGCGGCACGTCATGACTGTGGTATTCGTTTGCGGCACGTTCAGTGGCACTTGTTGGCTGTTTCTGGGAAAAGGACTTCACAGCTACGGGTATAGTCGCAGATTTACACTGCATTCCCTTCTTAGTTCTACCGCTACACCTCTTAATATGGAGAGGTAGGGAGAAAACCAAATGCAGTGCAAATATAGAGTGAAATTTTGAGTTGGACAAATGTTTTTTGGGAAAATTATGGGTCATGAGATACGCCATAATTATAAATAATGGCCCTATTGGATAAAGTATTGATGTCTTTTTGCTACCTTTGCAGCAGATTAGCAAAAGAGAACGATGAGAAAGATCAACGAGATATTCTATAGCCTGCAGGGCGAGGGTTTTCATACGGGTACACCCGCTGTTTTTGTGCGCTTTTCCGGTTGCAACTTGAAGTGTCCGTTTTGTGACACCCGTCATGAAAGCGGAACGCTGATGACCGATGAGCAGATAGTGGAGCAGATTTTGCAGTATCCTGCCCGTACCGTCATTCTTACCGGAGGCGAACCATCGCTGTGGATAGATGATGCGTTCATCTGCCAGTTGCATGCGGCCGGCCTTTTTGTCTGCATTGAGACCAATGGCACCCGTGCTTTGCCGGATGGCATAGATTGGGTGACTTGTTCCCCAAAGGAGGGGGGAGAGGTGGTATTGACCCGAATGGACGAGGTGAAGGTGGTATATCAGGGGCAGGACATCACTGTTTACGAGCAGATGCCTGCACAGCATTTCTTCCTGCAACCTTGTTCTTGCCAGAATACTTCCGATACTGTGGAATGCATCCTTCAGCACCCCAAATGGAGGCTTAGCCTGCAAACTCATAAGTATATCGGTATTGCCTAAACATAGCAGCGGATTTAGTAACTAAACCCGCCGCTTTTGTTAAATACAGTTAAATGTAGAGCTGTTTTCGCACACAACGCTTGCAAAGTACCGAAAAAGCCGTATCTTTGCATTGTGTTTTTCATAGTATTAGATTTAAGGTTAACAAGGTTGGGCTTCAGCGGAAGCCCTTTTTTTATGTCCGTACCTTAATACTGATGCTCCTCCTCAGTCCATTCATTCTCTACACTCAGTGTAAATCCTTGTGAATTGTTGAAGAAATAGCCCGTATATCGGGTAATTTGAGCCACGTCCACTGGCACGTCCGTTAGCACATGGCTGGTCACCTCGTCTTTGTTGGCATCACGGGCAGTGACAGTCAGTGTACCCGCACCATCGGCACCCTCAGGAATGAAGGAATACAGGTTGAACTGTGTATTGGCCACATTCCAGTAATTGGAAGGAATGCTGAACTTGGCCGATACTGGAGTAGCCTGCACACCGCTCATCGTGTTCAGATCCAGACTCCAGGAGCCATCCGATAGACCCATTTCCATTTCCGTTACTCCCTTGATGACACCTTCCTTGACGATCATCTGAATCTGGGAAACTCGGATAGGCAGGGTCACCTGCATACCAGAAAGCTCTTCCTGTCCCACGTTCAGGCCCAGCGACTGTGCCCAGCAGTTCTTCAGATTGCTTACCGATGCGTTCCAGGTCACGGTCATACTTTCCGTGTCATAGTGCTGGAATGCGTTGTCGGCAGCCACGAAGTACAGCTTATGCTGTCCATACAGCAGATTGATGGACACATTGTCCAGCACATCGCCTTCCATATCCGTGTCGGCTGAGACATTACGCGAGTATACCTTTACACTCCCATCAGGTGCTGCATCCAGCACCAGCAGTTGGGTAGGAGCGGCAGTTGAAACCGCACGCGTGGCCATACTCTCCATTACTGTCTGCATGCCGAACGTCACCGTCTGGCTGTTCTGGGTAGGGGTTATAAACTCGTCCTCCACCATGGCGTCATTCACCAAGGCAGTGGAACATGAACAGGTTGCAGCAGCCACCAGGGCGCCCAACACACTCTCAAAAGCTCTTCTTGTGAAGGATTTCATAAACCTCTGACAAAATTTAAGGGTTAGTAATAATATAAGAATGAAGCGGTTGCTTCGTATTGTACTACCCTTGTCAGCAAGTCCTGAAACGTAGCGGAATCCGTAAGTGGCAGCGTTCTGCTGTGCAGAGATCATGCTGCCGTCATTCAGATCAACCAAAATGTAAATTTGCTGTCAATTGCGCAGCAAAATTACGCCGTTTCTCTGGGAGTACCAAGAAAACATCGGAAAAAATGTGTGTATCTTTCATTTTCTGTTTCAATTGTTATGGGCTGGTGGTTGTTTTTCATAATTCATCAGATGATAGACATAGATGTTGCAGGGACACTCCTTGTTATTCTATTTGTATTTCCCGTTTAATATTCGGTTTCTTATGCTTTTTACAGCAGGTTTGTAGTATCCTATCTCCATGGCATCTAGCGTACGTATCAGCTCTGCCTTCAGCTCGGGGTAGAAAAGACTCATTTTGTAGGCTAACTTTATGGCTAGTGACTGAATACCAGGATATTCTGTCACATCTATGGCATGATCTATGCAGAAGTCAAGAAAGTCTGGACGTATGTCTTCCTTATTCATTTGGAGTCTTACGATAATGTTCATACTCAGCCGCCTGACCGAAGAGTGGCTTGTTGTCATGGTCAGGTCGATAAGTTTGTCTCGTATCGGTTGCAACTGCGAGAGTTCCTGGTCTGTAGCTTTAGTCAGTCCCCACAGAGCATTGCGGGCTACTTGATGGTCTTCATCATACATGAAGCGTAGGGCAAACCCGATAAAGTCGCCCGAGTTTTTCACCTCCTGATAGATGGCAAGAGCATCGCCCTCGCTATATGTGCCTTTTAAAGTATCACGTGTCACCTTTGCTGTATCAAGTTTGTTTTCGTTTGGCAAAGATAATGCGTTCTAATCAAAATGCGATATGACCACACAAAAAAGATACAACGATACTTGCACATCCCATTGCTATCCGAAATTATTCCGTATCTTTGCGAAAAGCTATTGAACTATGACATTCACCCTTCGTTTATTTCAGGCTTTGCAGATAAGCCTTGAAGAAACGTCCCTGAGTAGAAGGTGTAAAGTCCCAATCGGTAATCAGCATAGGAGCCCAACTGGTATCGAAACACCAGATGGTGAAAGAAATACCTTTCTTCTCAAAGTATTTGGTGATATGCTCGCCATAAACATCGGTTGACATTACTGGCACGTGAGCTCCTTTTTCATTTTCCAGGCAATAGCCAATCTCGGTACAGATAACAGGATATTTGTCAGCCACATAACCGAAATCGGCTTCCCATTTTTCTTCCCAAGGTTCCTGGCGCTTCATAGGGTAGGGATGAGAAACATATGCCACATTTGGGCGGTTGATTGGTTCTGTGGCCACAGGAGTAAGATCGTAAGCCCAGTTGAAACCGGCACAAAGACATACCGCAGATGGGTTGATTTCTCGGATGGCATCAATAATCTGCTCCTGCAATCCCTTCCATTCTGTCCATGTGCAGTCGCCTAATTCCTCGCCAGTAACTGTTGGCTCATTGAACAGCTCATACAGTGCCACTGTCGGTTCGTTCTTATAACGTGCAGCCACGGTGCGCCAGAACTTCAGGGTCTCATCCCAAGTGGTATTATACATGCTGTTGGTATATTTTTCGGTCTTCAGATTACCGATTGAATGCCAATCTATTATGACATACAGACCATATTTCTTGGCCCATGCAATGCCTTGATCCATTTGGGCAAATGTCTCGTCCCAACCCATACTGTTCAGATTGGAAGGATGAACGGCAAAGCGAACGATATTGGCGCCCCAATTGGCTGCCTCCTGAAAATACCGCTCGTTCCATTGGCCTTCTCTAACCAGTTTCACAGGATCGGAATAACACAATCCTCGGAACACGATTTCCTTTCCGTTTTCATCCACGAATTTGTTTCCCTTTACCTGCACCTGTGCCATAAGGCTGGTGTGCATCAACATGAACAGCAACAGCATCCATGCACTTTTCCATACTATATTCTTCATAGTTCCTGGGTTTTATTTTATGCTTACATGATTGTCTTTTGCAAATATAACGTTTTTATATGGAAAACTTTGGACATAAGGGAAGAATTTGTAATTTTACGAACTTAAATTTCAAAAATTATGAACGAGACGATTAAGACAATTATTGAGCGCAGAAGTGTAAGAGCATATTCTGACCAGATGCCATCTGATGAACTGATTGCACAAGTACTGGAAGCAGGCAGCTATGCCCCAACCGGAATGGGTTGGCAGTCGCCAATCATCATCGCAGTAACCAACCGTGAGCTTCGCGATCGCCTGTCGCGCATGAATGCAGCGGTAATGGGTGTAAACTCCGATCCATTTTATGGCGCACCGGTGGTACTCATCGTGCTGGCAGACAAGAACAGACCTACCTATCAGTATGATGGCAGTCTGGTAATGGCCAACCTGATGCTGGCTGCTCACAGCCTGGGCTTAGGTTCATGCTGGATTCACCGTGCCAAGGAAGAGTTCGAGAGCGAGGAAGGAAAGCAGATTCTGGCCGATTTGGGTATCGAAGGTAATTACGAGGGTATTGGTCACTGCATTCTTGGCTATCCTGCCGAAGGCTTCAAACCTAACCAGATGAAGCGTAAGGCTGATTACATCAAGTGGGTGAAGTAAGGATTACATGACGCCGATGGTTGATAATACCACCAATAGGAAACAATGAAACTAATCCAATCTAAACTCGCGCACTCACTGCTGCAGGTGTCGTTGCTGATCCTGATATTTGGATTTGCAGGCTGCAGAAATACAGATAATAACCTGCCTAAAAGCAGGGTAGAGGAGATTAAGCAGAGGGGAACGTTGCTGGTGGGAACCACGGGCGATTACCGCCCGCTGTCATACCTGGATCCTGAAACCAACTCGTACTGGGGTTTTGACACGGAACTGACGGAGATTATCTGCCAGAATCTTGGGGTGAAACCTGAGTATGTTCCTACTTCGTGGCCCACTCTTACCGAGGATATGCTGAACGAGAATCTCTTTGATCTGGCCATGTGTGGAATAACCATTACTGATGCGCGTAAGGAGATTATGCTCATGTCTGAAGGTTATCTGCACAACGGAAAAACCATTCTTTGCCGGAAAGATGAAGCCGGGCGCTTTACTTGTCTGGAGGATATAAACCAGCCCGATGTGGTGGTGATGGTGAACCCTGGCGGACTGAATGAAAAGTTTGCCAATGAGCATCTTACCAAGGCTCAGATTATAGTGCACCCCAAAAACGAGGAGATTCCGCAACTGGTTGCCGAGGGGAAAGCGAATGTTATGATTACTGAAATAGTGGAGGCACCTTATTATGTACAAAACGACGAGCGGTTGGCTGCTCCACTGCTGGAGATACCTTTCAATAATGGCATGATAGGTGCGCTGATGCGAAAGGGTGATGAGGACCTGTTGAAACTGGTGAACAGTGTGATAGAGACTTGTAAAAAAGACGGTACGCTAAAACGCCTACATGATAAATATGGGTTTATCTATTTCTGATGATGAAAAAAAGGGGAGCCATTTCGGTTCCCCTTTTTTATGTTAGGCAGTATTAGAAACTGATTCTGAAATACTTGGCTGCACCCTTCAGCTCTACCTTTACCACTGCGGTCTGTCCCGGAGCGGATGGTTGGTCAATGCTGATCTTGGCATTCTTATCCGTACAGGTAGCCTTAATCTTTGGAGCCTTGTCGCTCTTTGGAGCGGTAACATCATAGATGTTGAAATCCACAATACCATTCTCGTTGGTGCAGAGAGTTGGTGTGGCTGGAATGTCCAGTGCCTTTCCATCGGCAGTGATGGTAACCACCGGTGCCTCAGGACGGGCAATAGGGTGCTTGGCACTGCTGAATCCGATACCCTCGATGTCGCAGAGTTTCTCGCCATCGCCCTCAGCTACCAGATAAATGGCGTGCTTACGGTCCAGTCCCTCTACGGCTGATGCCACATCGGCAGTGAGGTGAGTCACTTCCTTAGCAGAACCGGCAGGAACCTGAATGCGTGCAATCTCCTTTCCCTTCCATACGTCATTAGCCCATGGACCATCTATCATCACCTTGATACTGAATGCCTTATCGGTGGTTGGAGTAAGCCAGATGTTGAACATTGCTCCATCGCCCTTGGCGGTTCCGGCAAAGGCTTTCAGGCCTTTCTGGTCCTTGGCCATGCCCTGGAAACCGAAGTACTTGAAGCCCAGGATATCGCCGTTGCCCACTCCGGTGGTTGGCATGGCATTGTTCCAGATGTCGTAGGCTATCTGATGGGATTTGTCATTGGTCATCATGCAGGCATAACCGGCTGAGTAGTAGCGGTATGGTGGAAGACCGTACATGTAGAATCCCTCGGAAGTCAGCTCTGCGCCCATGTATTTGGTGCCGTCACGTCCTTCCACGCACCACTTGCCATCGGCTGCATTAGGGTCGTAACCGGTAATAACAACCTTTCCGCCCTCGGCTACAGGGGCTTCATCCCATTCTACATTGACGGGAGCTACCAAAGCCTGACGGGCGTACTGATGGCCTAAACCGGGTGCACGGTGGTAGAACACGTACCACTGGTCGCCCATCTGCTGGATACTGCCGTGGGTGTTGTCGCCAAAGTAGGCTGACTGCAGGGTGCTGCCGTCTTCGGTTGGCTGCGGGCCTCGGGCATCAACCAGAATACCGCCCGATTTCCATGGACCGAATGGGGTATCGCCATAGGCATAGCGAAGGGTGGAGTTATACAGGGGCAGACCGTAGTCGGGACCGGAATAGCCGCTCCAGATGAGCACGTATTTGTTGCCTACCTGACGGATGGATGATGCCTCGAAGAAACTGAAATCGCGCGGATTCTGATCGGGATAGAGCAGCGGGAAATCGGAGGCCTTGGCCTTGCTGCCGTCCATTCCTAATCGCTTGGCCATCATGGACAGGAAATCGGGACTGTTACTCTGCGATTTGTCATTCACATCGACATTGAGCAGGCAGGAGGGGTTGAAGTTGTCGGCCACCTCATAGCCGGGACGCACGGACCACATGGTCTTGGGGTCGAGCTGGGCGCCTGCCGAACGGATGATGCCCCAATAGGCGTAGGCACGGAAACCGGTCTCGTAATCGGGGTCGTTCTTGTCGGTGACGTATTCTACAAACACACCGGGGTCGAAGGCCAACTCACTGCCGGGCAACTGCTTGCCGTCTTCACCCAGGTTGATGGGCTGGAACGGACCCACGGGACTGTTGCTCTTGGCTACCAATCCGGCACGGCCCTGGTTCTGGGTATTCGGATAGAGGTAGTATTCCTTGGTGCCGTCCTTGCGGATCAGCTCGGTGATGTCGGGGGCAAACTGGGTGTCCCACTGTCCGTCGGATGGCCAGGTGTAAACGGCTCCCTCGTCGCGCCACTGGGTGAGGTCTTCAACGGGCGCTGACCAGCAGCGGGTATCGGTTCCGCAGTAGGATTCGCCCTTGGTATCGTGCGAGTAGTACACATACACGCGCATCTGGCCGGGATTATCGGGGTCCTCGAAGATGCGGGGCTCGCCGTCAGGGGTGTGCTCCCAGAGTGGAAGATAAGGATTTCCAGGCTCGGTGTGGATATACTGGGTGGATGTCTGATTCAGTGTTTCCAAGTTGACTCCAGCCTGGGGAGTGCTGGTACATGCTGCCGCCATCAGGCATACAGCTGCGGAAAACAGTATTTTTTTCATGGTGTTATGGTTTACTTTTGTAATTCAGAGAAATATACGGTGCGCAAAGGCATTTCCTGCTTGTCGCCTGTCAGGGTAACCTGAGCATTCAGACGGATATCGGTGGATGAAGCACCTACCTTCAACTCATAGGTTCCCGGGTCGATGTTCCATTGCTTGTTGGCATAGTAACCAAACTGCTGTGGTGACATCAGGAACTCCAGATGACGGGTTTCGCCCGGTTTCAGTGATACGCGTGCAAAGCCCTGCAGACGGATAGGCTTGATGAACTGGCTGCGCAGTGAGGTAGGAGACAGATACAGCTGTACAATCTCATCGGCTGCCACATCGCCACTGTTGGTCAGGTCGAACGATACGCGAACGGCATCATCCGAGGTGGCAGCTTCCTTGTCCACCTTCAGGTTAGCATACTCGAAAGTGGTATAGCTCAAACCGAAGCCGAATGGCCATGCGATGCGTGAATCCTGCTCGGTAGAATAGTTGTAGCAGATGTTCTCATTCAGTTCCACGTTAGGATAACTCATGCTCAATTTGCCTGAAGGAGAGATGTTTCCGTAGATGATGTCAGCCAGAGCGTTACCGCCTTCCTCGCCCGGATACCAGGCCTGGATGATGGCAGCACAGCGGTCGGCAATCTTAGAGATAACCTGAGAACGTCCGCCGAACATGATCAGAACCACAGGCTTTCCTGTGGCAATCAGCTCCTCCACAAATGCCTCCTGACTTCCTGGCAGACGCAGGCTTCCACGGTCGCGGTTCTCACCGCACAGCATGGTATTCTCACCCACAGCGGCAATGATCACGTCACTCTCGCCAGCCATCTGGATAGCCTTGGCGCGGTCTATCTCCTCGCGGCCGTCAATGCGGCGGTCGTACTGCCACTTGGCATACTGCTGGGCACGCTCGTCACCGCCACCCTCAATAATCAGCTCGGTTGTCTCGGTCCAGTCGCAACCTCGGGTATAGGAAATCTCCATGCCGGCAGGCTTACGGTTCTCCAAACCGTCGCGCAGGTTCACGATGCGTGGATGCTGGTCGTCAATCTCACGGTGCTGCCAGAAATAAGCCATGCCCTGATAGGTATAATCACCCAGCATAGCCCACATGGTATTGGCATTAGGACCGGTCAGGAAAATCTTCTTGTTGTCCTTCAGCGGAAGGATATTGTTCTGATTCTGAAGCAGAACCACCGATTGGGTAGCCAACTGATAAGCAGTCTGGCGCTCCTCAGGACGGTCAAATTCGATGTGACCCTCGGCATACAGCTTGGCATCCTTATCCAGCAGGCCTAAGCGGGCCTTCAGGGTCAGCACGCGCTTAACTGATTGCTCAAAACGCTCCTGAGTAACCATGCCCTTGTCGATAAGTGTCTGAATCTGTGAGTAGTTGGCACCACGAGGGAACTCCACATCATTACCGGCATTGAGAGATGCAGCTGCACGCTCCAGATCGGTAGGCAGATTCTCAATCTGGTCGATGGAACCGTAATCGCTCACCATCACACCGTCAAAATGCAGGTAATCACGCAGAATTTCCTGCTGTAGCTCGGCATTAGCCACTGCTTTGGTGCCGTGGAAAGCATGATATCCGGTCATCACCACCTTGCTTCCTGCAATGCGGATCATGGCCTCGTGAGGGAACAGAATCTCTTCCTTCATCTCCTTATCGTCCGATTCAAAGCCGCCGCCGTAACCCAGGAAGTGCTTGCTGCAGGCAGCGATGCCCTGACTTAAACCACCGTACTGCAGACCTCTTACAAAGCCCACACCCATAGCAGCAGACAGGTATCCGTCCTCACCGTACGACTCCTCCAGACGGTTGAAATAAGGGTTGCGGCATACATCCACCATAGGGCTAAGTGCCAGGAAACCACCAATCTGACGCATATCGAAGGCAGTCTGCTGAGTCTTCAGCTCGGCCAGTTCCGGATTGAAGGAACATGCCAATCCGATCTGCTGCGGATAAACGGTGGCGCCCAAGGTGTTCACACCGCTGATTACCTCTTCATGAAACAGCGCTGGAATGCCGTTAGGTGTATTCTTGATCAGCCAGTCCTGTACCTGCGCTAGCATGTCGCGGGTCTCATCCGCTGTCATATCGGCTTGGCTGGCATACTGTGAGAAATGACCCACACCGTTTGGAATCAGCTTGGCGCACTTCTCTGGATCCAGTTTGCCATCGGTAAACAGATCACCTACGTACATACTGTGCAACTGGGCGATGCGCTCCTCTTGGCTCATCTTCTCATACAGTTCATTGACAATCTTTTCAATGGAAGCATCGCTGATAGGATGCTCTACAGCTTTCAACTTGAAATCGGCTGCCTCGGGAGCCGTGGTGCACTGGGTGGTTCCCAATGCCACTGCCAGTAGGGCAGCAGTGAATAGATGGTTCTTTTTCATGTGTTTTCGTCGTTGTTTATTCTTTGATTGCAAAAATAAGCATTTCTGGGCGTGTTACGAAAGAAAAAAGTGTATATTTGCAATATGAAAAAGGGTTTATTAGTAGGTGGCGGTATTCTGCTGGCCATTGGCGCAGTTGTGTGGTGGTTCCTGCAGAAGGGAGCGCGCGAGTTGGAGGATATGCTGGTGGAGCAGGGAATCACCATGCTGGAGGAACGTCTGCATACCAAGGTAAGTGCCGATAGCGTGAGCGTGAACATCAATAAAGGTGATCTGGCTTTTTATGGTGTGCAGATCAATGACCAGAAAGACAGCGTGTTGCTGCATATCGACACCCTGACAGCAGGACTCAGCACCCGTGAGTTGCTGAACAGGCAGGTACTGGTCAGACGTGTGAACCTGCATGGCGGATATGCCCGCATCTATAAGACCGCAATGGACTCTACGGCCAATATCCAGTTTCTGGTGGAAGCCCTGAAGAAGAAACCCAAACCTGCGCATCCGGACAAGAAAAAGACCTTTATGGAATTTGATGCCCGTCAGATTGATGTGCAGCGCCTGCAGTTCAAATATGACGTGCTGAATCTGGCCCGTAAGAATGAGGGGAAACCAAATTTCGGTGCCTTTGATGCCAATCATGTGGATGCATTCATCAACCTGGAAGCCACACTCAGTTCGCATGGAAAAGACAGCCTTTCCTCTATTATTCATCACCTGCAGGTCAATGACGTGAGCAGCGGTCTGAAAGTGAATCATCTGGAAACCTCCGTAGGATTCAGTAAATCATGGATTTCCACGCAGCAGATTCATCTGGCCATGGACAGCACACGTATTCATCTCACACCGGTTACGGCGCATCTCACCCCGATGGGAACCGATCCTGATACCGGCAAGAAGGTGACCGCTGTGGATCTGCAGCCCGTTACCGTCACCGCTGACGTGTGGCTGACGGATATTGCCGAACCGTTTGCTCCGCCATTGAGCCACTTTACCACTCCGCTTCAATTAAAAACCGTGGTGTCGGGTAATCTGGACCGCATCGCCTTTGATGATATTCATGTGAACAGCATGGATAACCGGTTGGAACTGACAGCCAGCGGCGACCTGTGCGATGTGACCAAAAAGGAAGACCTGTGCCTGCATTTCACCAACATCGAGATGAATGCGGTGAACGGTATCAAGGAACAGATTGTGAATCATTTTGCCCAAAAGGTGAACCTGAAGATGCAGCAACAGATGCGCCAGGTTGGCGATGTCAGGTTCAAGGGAAATATGGGCATTTTCTATAAACTGGAGCGTTTTGAAGGCACACTCTATACCAAATTCGGCGACGTGAAGACACAGTTCGATTTGGATGAGAAGACCAAATACATGAATGGAACCCTGAGCACCAACAGATTGGAGGTGGGAAAGTTTATGAATATCGACGATTTGGAATCGGTAGAGGGCTCTGCCCGTTTCTCGTTTGATATAGCAAACAAGGACATGTCCCAGTTGCGCAGCGTCAAGAACGGTCTTTTGCCACACGGAACCCTGGATGCCGATCTGCACAATATCCAGTATAAGTTTGTGCATTTCAAGGAAGCCGAGGTGCATGTCACCAGCGATGGATCGGTGGCAAAGGGAACTGCCCGTGTACCCCAGCGCGTGTTCGATGTGGTGACGGAATTCAGCTATACGCAAACCAAGGACGTGCAGCATCTGGAGGTGCATCCCAGTGTGAAACGCAGCGCCCGCTCCAAATCCGGATTGAGAGAGGTAGAGGATAAGCCCAAGCGGAAACTGACCGATTTGTTCAAAATCCGGAAAAGTGATAAGAACACCGGCACGGCTGCGGAATCCGTGAAGCGCAAAAAATGATGCGAAAATGAGTTCAAACCTATGCCGGGCGCTGAGTTTTTTCCTATATTTGCAACCGCATCAAGATTACACATTATATAATATCATAATTTCAAATCATAGTATAAGACATGAAAACAAGATTACTTTGCCTGCTGGCCTGCCTGATGTTGGGCATTAGTGCCTTTGCGCAGAAAGAGAATTTGCCGGCTCCCAACAAGAACCGTGGTGAGAAACTGATGACTGCCCTGCAGAACCGTCAGGCTACCCGTGAGTTTGGCAGTAGGAAACTGACCCGTCAGGATCTGTCGGATGTGCTGTGGGCCGCTATGGGTAAGAACCGCGCCGATGGTCGCCGTACCGCTCCAACCGCCATGAACAAGCAGGAGATTACCCTGTATGTGCTGGATGCTACAGGTGCCTATCTGTATGATCCATCGGCCAATACCATCACTCTTCAGGCCAAAGGCGATTTCCGCAATGTGTTGGCCAGCGGTCAGGATTATGTCAATCAGGCTCCTGCCGTGCTGCTCATGGTGGCCGATATTTCGGCTTTCGGAAAGATGGACGATCCTAAGGCCCGTATGTGGGTAGGTGCCGATGCCGGTATCGTAAGCCAGAATATTAACCTGTTCTGCGCTGCCAATGGATGGAACACGGTAACCCGTGCATTTATGGATGCCGATCAGCTGAAGAAGATTCTGAAACTGAAGGACACCCAGTTGCCTGTTTTGAACAACCCTATCGGATTTAAAAAATAACAAGATATGAAAAAAGGATTAATGACTTTACTGATGCTGGGCTGTCTTACCGCTCAGGCTCAGGTAAATGAGATGAGCGACTTGGATTATTTCAAGCAGCAGATCAAGACATTGGCATCGGACGATTTCGGCGGACGTAAGCCGATGACTCCTTACGAGACCAAGACCATCAATTATATTGCCGATCAGTTCAAGGCCATCGGCCTGCAGCCTGCCAATGGCAACAGCTATTTCCAGCCTGTTAAGGAGATTGCCACACTGACCCGTCTGGCCAAGGATAAGATGACCATCAAGGGCACCAAGAAATCATTCGACCTGAAATACGGCGAGGATGTAGTGGTATGGAGCCACCGCAATGCCAACCATGTGGAGCTGAACAATGCCGAGATTCTGTTCTGCGGATTCGGTATCGATGCTCCTGAATACAACTGGAAAGACTTTGATAACCTGGATGTTAAGGGCAAGATTATCCTGGCCATGGTGAACGATCCTGGTTTCTATGACGGCAAACTGTTCCGTGGCCGCAACATGACCTATTACGGACGCTGGACCTATAAATTGGAGGAGGCCGAGCGCCGTGGCGCCCTGGGATGTCTGGTGGTGCATAACACCGCAGCCGCATCCTACGGTTTCCAGGTATGCCGCAGTTCCCACATGCAGACCAACATCGCCCTGCTGAGCAATGACAATAACGAGAGCGCACTGGGCATGTGCGGCTGGATTCAGGAAGATGCCGTACGTAAAATCTTCGAGGCTTGCGGTAAGGATTTTGATGCCGCTACTGCCGATGCCAAGAAGCCTGGTTTCAAGAGTTTCTCGTTGGGAGCCAAGGCTAAGGGAACCCTGAACATCACTCCCGAGGTAGGCGAGAGCCACAATGTGGCAGGTATCCTTCCGGGTACCGATTTGAAGGACGAGTATGTAGTGATGACCGCACACTGGGATCACTTTGGTGTAGGCGAGGCTGTGGATGGCGACTCTATCTACAACGGTGCCAGCGATAACGCCAGCGGTGTGGCTGCCATCATGATGCAGGCCCGTCAGTTCATGCGCGACCCTATCAAACCACGCCGTTCACTGGTATTCGTGGCAGTAACCAGCGAGGAGCAGGGACTGCTGGGTAGCGAGTGGTACTGCGAGCATCCGCTGTATCCATTGTCAAAAACCGCTGCAAATGTAAACATTGACGGTGCGGCACCTCAGGAGCGTACCAAGGACATCATGCTGCGTGCAGCCGGCAAGAGCGATCTGGATAATCTGGTTATGGCAGCCGCTGCTGCTCAGGGCCGCGAGCTGAAAATGCAGACCGAGGACCCTGCTGGCGGTTACTTCCGTGCCGATCATTTCAACTTCTGCAAGAAGGGTGTTCCTACCGTTCTGGCAGGTGGCGGACGCGACTATGTGGATCAGGCTCATCACGATGCCAAGCCAAAGATCAACACCTACCATCAGCCAAATGATGAGTACAATGACAGTTGGGAGTTTGACGGTTCCATGGAGAACCAGAACTTCTTCCATTCCATTATCACTATGATTGCCAATCAGAACGACCTGCCAAAGTGGGCACCCGATGCCGACTTCCAGCGTCAGCCTGACAAGAAATAAAACATAAAGACTATGATTAACTATCTGAAGAGACTCTGGCATTCCATTTCGTTTCGCCTTACACTGATTATCATTTTTGTATTCATGATTACCCTCTGGTTGGGCGGTAAATCGCTGGATTTCACGCTCAGCATGGCCACCAATTCCATGGAAAGCCTGCGTGCCAGCCGTTCCATGAGCGATCATTTGGGAGCCAATACCCTTCAGATAGTTAATGCCATGAAGGCAGCGTCGATGGCCAGCGACAAGGGCTTGAGCCGTGCGGATGTCATCGACCTTTGCCGCATGCTGAAGGAACAGGAGTTTGCCGATTCCGTGTATTTCTTCACCAAAACCTCCATTCCGGAACTGCAGGCTTGCCGCGACAGTGTGGCAGACCGCGATACCGTGTGCTGGTCGGAACCTTACCGTGTGAACGGCAGAATGATTGTCTCCGTGATGACGAACACCCGCAAAAGCGGTGTGCTGTGTGCCGATATCTCACTGGTATGGCTGAATAAACTGATGGACGAAAACAAGCCCTCATCCCAGGCTGTGCTATACCTGATTTCACCCGAGGGCCGTTTTATCATGGCCTCAGACAGTACCCTGTTGGGAGAAATGGCTCCACCTGAACTGTCCACCCGCACAAATGACGGTTTCAGCGTCAATGTGCTGACCGAGGATGACGAGCCGTATTCGGAACAGAATGGCAAGGAAAAACCGGTCAAGAAAGTCATGACTTCCTTTGGCAAGGAGGTTCCCAATACTGGTTGGTACTTCCGTTGCGCCACTCCTCCCAGTTCCACCGACAACGAGTTCTCGGAGATTGTCAGGATAATCGTTTTCAGCATGTTATCGCTGATGGCCTTTTTCCTTCTCATCCTCATTCTGTTCTTTGTGCGCAGGTCCATCTATCCGCTCAGTAAGATTACCGGTGCCACCCAGCAGATAGCCAAAGGAAACTTTAATGTGGAACTGCCGCGCATTCGCAGCCATACCGAGATTCGCCAGCTTCGTGACAGTTTCGAGGTCATGCAGAAAGAGCTGTCGCAGTATGTTGAGGACCTGAAAGTCACTACCGAGCAGAAGGTGAGCATGGAGCGCGACCTTCAGATTGCACACGAGATTCAGCAGGGACTTATTCCGCAGCAATTCCCTGCATTCCCCGAGCGTAAGGATTTGGATATCTATGGTTTGCAGATTCCTGCCAAGACAGTGGGAGGCGATTTGTTCGACTTCTTCATGCGTGACGAGAAGCTGTTTTTCTGTATCGGCGATGTTTCCGGAAAGGGTGTTCCTGCCGCATTGTTCATGGCCGTTACCTGTCGCTTGTTCCGTCATTTGGGACGCACCACGGCC
This sequence comes from Bacteroidaceae bacterium, assembly GCA_045628125.1. GTDB lineage: Bacteria > Bacteroidota > Bacteroidia > Bacteroidales > Bacteroidaceae > Minthousia. The sequence continues at coordinate 4,615 of JAZQPA010000043.1, read as the reverse complement.
AATCCGGTTGAGATCGTAACCGGCATCAATAACGAATTGTCGCAGGGCAATGAGCGCAACATGTTCTGTACCCTTTGGGTGGGTGTGCTGGATATGGCCACCGGTTGGATGACCTTCTGTAATGCCGGTCATAATCAGCCTATCCTGATTCATAATCATGCCTGCAACTATATGGAACCAAAGGTAAACATCCCTGCGGGTGTGTTTGAAGGATTTGAGTTCCAGGGCGAATCCATGAAACTGCACCCCGGTGATTCCCTGTTTATGTACACCGATGGAGTGACTGAGGCCGAGAACCGCATGAAGGATCTGTATGGCGACGATGTGGCTCTGGCTGCCGTGGCCTCACAGGAGGAGAGCGACATGGAAACCATGGCCAAGAGCATTCTGAAGGATGTGCAGAAGTTTGCCGATGGAGCAGAGCAGAGCGACGACCTGACCATCCTGTGCCTGAAGTATCATCCTAAAGCGCTCTGATAGCCTCCAGGTAATTCTTCAGATTTCCGGCTTTCATCACCTTTTTCCACGCCTTGCGCCCCAGGGTGTTCTCCATGTAGTCCCAGTATGTGCGTACCTTATTCAGCCGCTGGCTCTCACCGGGGATAATCTGGTCGTAGTGCGCCAGCAGTTGCTCGTGCATGCGGCGTATCACCTGTAGCACCTGCGCATCGGTGCAGGTCTTACCGTTCTTGTATTCATCAGCCAGGGTGGGGCGTGCCAGCAGTCCACGGCCTATCATGATACCGGCCAGTTGTGGGAACCGGGCGTGCAACTGCTGTATGTCGTCAACCGTCAGGATATCACCGTTATACACCAGCGGGTGCCGGCACTGTGCCATAAACTCGGCAAACAGATCCGTATAAACCGAGCCCTTATATTGCTGGGTGCCGATGCGCGGATGCAGGGTAATCTGGCACAAGTTTGCCTCATTCAGCAGGGGCAGCACCTCTTTCCACTCTTCGGTACTTTCCAGTCCCAGACGCATCTTTACCGAGAACTGTACCTCCGCATAGCGCGATGCGGCCTGCAGCACTTCCTGTACCTTGTCGGGATGTGGAAGGATACCGCAACCCCTTCCGTGGCGGGTCTGCAGGGGGAACGGGCAACCCATGTTGATGTCTATTCTCCGGTATCCCATGGGCAGAATCTTGTCCATCAGCACGGTCACTTCCTGTCCGTCGCGGGCAATGATCTGCGGAATCACCGGTACACCCTCGTTAAATTCCGGGCGGATATCGCGCAGGTCCTTCGTACGTAACTCACCGTGTTCCAATCGGATAAACGGTGTGTAATACGCATCCACACCACCCGCAATCTGGTGGTGAATACGGCGGTAAGCATCCTCGGTGTACCCCTGAAGCGGAGCAAAATAGATAGGCAGTTGGTTCATGACATCTAGTTAATTTGATGCAAAGATAACGAATCTTGGCAAATTGCAGCCACTTTTCCCACGCTTATTGCAGAAAAAGGATTATTCATATTTTGAGTGAACTATTTGGTTCTCTTCCAAAAATATACTATTTTTGTGGAATAAACCTGCGTCTATGAGAACATTGTCAGTCATTCTTCTTTTGGTTTTATGTGTGGCGTGCAGAAATACTGAGGCGCCTCTTTCCATGGACTATTCTCAATATACTATGAATCAGACTGATGACAGATATGCGATAGGTGTTTCTGCGCAGTATGCCGGTGTGCTTCACAACCGGATTATCCAGGCTGGCGGTTGCAATTTCCCTGATATTCCTGCTGCCGATGGCGGTAGTAAGGTGTATTACGATGCCATTTATGCCGCCACTTTACCTTTAAGCAAAGAGCCGTGGACGCAGATAGGCAAACTGCCTGTTCCTGCTGCATACGGAGCCACCGCCTGTTACGGCAATTCCCTTTATTTGATTGGAGGACAATCGGCTGATGGCCCTTTGAAAAGTGTATTCAGACTCAGTCTTCAGGAAGGTGAAGCCACCTTGGAGCAGTTGCCCGATTTGCCCTATGCGGTTGACAATGCCACCTGTGCTGTGGGTGCCGATGGCTTTTACCTGATAGGAGGAAATGCCGATGGCCAGCCTACCGGCGCAGTATTGCACTATACATTCGGCAGTGATTCCAGCACCCGTGTCCTTCCTTCACTTCCTGACGGCAACCGTCTGCAGGCCGTCTCTGCTGTAGTTGATAATCAGTTGTTTGTGATGGGCGGTTATTGTCCACCATCTCCCGATAAAGAGGGCTATTTGCAGGATGCCTGCTACCGGTTGGAAGGTGATAATTGGATTAGAATTGCCACACCTACCGATGCCAGCGGTCAGATTGTCTCTTTTTCCGGTGGATGTGCCATAGCGATGGATGATCATCAGATTCTTTGTGTGGGTGGAGTAAACCGCTCCATTTTCCCAATCGGACTGAATGGCGTAGAGAAAGGAAAGACCTGGCTGTCGCATCCGGTTGAGTGGTATCAGTTTAACCGCCGGGTCATGATTTACAATACCCAAAACGACACCTGGACACAGATAGGTGAGCATGAGGGAGCTGCGCGTGCCGGTGCGGCACTGGTAAGAAACCGCAATTCCTACTTTGTGCTTCAGGGCGAGATTATGCCCGGCATCCGTACGCCGAAGATTACTGAAATAAAGATAAAACCTTAAACACCAGATACCTATGAAAAATAAGTCTTATTATCCGTGGCTCGTAGTAGCGCTTTTGTGGGTGGTGGCCCTGTTGAACTATATGGACCGCCAGATGCTTTCCACCATGCAGGAAGCCATGAAGGCCGATATTACCGAGCTCAACAAGGCCGAGGCATTTGGCGCTCTGATGGCCGTGTTTCTGTGGATTTACTGTTTCCTCAGCCCCGTGGCGGGAATCATTACCGACCGGCTGAACCGTAAATGGCTGGTGGTAGGAAGCCTGTTCGTATGGTCGGCCGTTACGTTCATGATGGGATATGCCTCCAGCTTCAATGAATTGTATGTGCTCCGTGCACTGATGGGCATCAGCGAGGCCCTTTATATACCTGCAGCATTGTCGCTCATTGCCGATTGGCATACCGACAGTACCCGTTCTCTGGCCGTGGGAGTTCACATGACCGGTCTCTATACCGGACAGGCTGTGGGCGGTTTCGGTGCTACGGTAGCCGCCGCATTCTCCTGGCAAACCACCTTCCACGGCTTTGGTCTTATCGGCATGGTTTATGCCCTGGTACTGATAGCCTTTCTGCATGAAAACCCTGTGCATCAGGCAGAACCGGTCAAGCGTGAGGGAGATAAGGGCCCATCGCTGCTGAGCGGACTGAGTGTGGTGCTGTCCAATTTTGCCTTCTGGATTATCCTTCTATACTTTGCCGTTCCCAGTCTTCCGGGTTGGGCCACCAAGAACTGGTTGCCAACCCTGTTTGCCGAGAACCTGAATATTCCGATGAGTCAGGCAGGACCGCTATCCACCATTACCATTGCCGCTTCCTCGTTTGCCGGTGTCATCATCGGTGGCATTGTCAGTGACCGCTGGGTGCTGAAGAATGTGCGCGGACGCATTTACACCAGTGCCATCGGTTTGGGAATGACCATCCCGTCGCTGATGCTGCTGGGATTGGGAACCAGCATGGTATCGCTGATTGGCGCAGGATTGCTGTTCGGTTTGGGTTACGGCATCTTCGATGCCAACAATATGCCTATCCTCTGCCAGTTTGTATCTGCCCGTCATCGTGGCACCGCCTATGGTATCATGAACATGATTGGTGTTTGTGCCGGTGCGGCCGTTACGCAGGTACTGGGCAGCTGGACCGATCAGGGCAGCCTGGGCATGGGCTTCTCATTGATGAGTATCGTGGTGCTGGCCGTGCTGATACTCCAGCTGGCATGCCTGAAACCTAAGGTAGCTAATTTTGAATAAATAAAATACACTATAATATGGAAAAGATTAAAGGACTGATAGATGCACCATTTACTCCGTTTGATGAGAATGGTGAGGTAAATTACGAGGTGATTCCAGCCTATGCTGCCATGTTGGCAAAGAACGGACTGGTGGGTGTCTTTATCAATGGCTCATCTGGCGAGGGATATATGCTGACCACAGAAGAGCGCATGAAACTGGCTGAAGCATGGGTAGCTGCTGTTCCTCAAGGCTTTAAGGTGATTGTTCATGTGGGCAGTTGCTGTGTCAAGGACAGCCGCTTGCTGGCCCAGCATGCACAGAAGATAGGTGCATGGGGCATCGGTGCCATGGCTCCTCCATTCCCAAAAATCGGACGCATCGAGGAACTGGTCAAGTATTGCGAGGAGATAGCTTCGGGTGCTCCTGAACTGCCGTTCTACTTCTACCATATCCCTGCATTCAACGGCGTCTTCCTGCCAATGGTAAAGTTCCTGGAGGCCGTGGATGGCCGTATTCCTAACTTTGCGGGTATCAAATACACCTTCGAGAGCATCTACGAGTATAACCAGTGCCGCCTTTATGGTGGAGGGAAGTTTGATATGCTTCATGGTCAGGATGAAACCATTCTCCCCGAGTTGGCTATGGGTGGTGCTCAGGGTGGCATAGGTGGTACGACCAACTACAATGGCCGTTGCCTTGTAGGAATCATAGATGCTTGGAAGAAGGGTGACCTGGAGTTAGCACGTAAGTT
>JAZQPA010000042.1:0-21082 GCA_045628125.1 Bacteroidaceae bacterium | reverse complement strand
GTCAATTAACTGCATTTCTAAAACTTTGTTTTAATTGATAATTGATAATTGACAATTGACAATTTTAAAGTTGACAAAGCCAATTATAATCAACAGCCAACGCAGTTTTGTAGTGCGTTAGACGCTAAAATGTCAATTACTAATTGTCAATTATCAATTGTCAATTGTCAATTTGCCCAAATCAGAATTTGGGCATACCTGGCATTCCCGGCATATTCTTCATCTTGGACATCTGGCTCATCATGTTCTTCATGCCGGCACCTGAAACCATCTTCATCATCTTACGTGTCTGGTCGAACTGCTTGATCAGGCGGTTCACCTCATCAATGTTGGTACCGGAACCCTTGGCAATACGGCGGCGGCGTGTCTGCTGCTTCTGCAGCAATTCAGGATGCTCGCGCTCCTTTGGAGTCATGGACAGGATGATGGCCTCCACGCCCTTGAAAGCGTTATCGTCAATATCCACATCCTTGATGGCCTTGCCCACACCCGGAATCATGGCAGCCAAGTCCTTCAGGTTACCCATCTTCTTGATCTGCTGAATCTGGCTATAGAAATCGTTGAAGTCGAACTTATTCTTGGCAATCTTCTTCTGCAGTTCCTCGGCAGCCTTCTCGTCAAACTGCTCCTGAGCACGCTCTACCAGAGAGACGATATCACCCATACCCAGGATACGGTCGGCCATACGCTCAGGGTGGAACACATCCAGTGCCTCCATCTTCTCACCGGTACCCACAAATTTGATAGGCTTGTTCACCACGGTACGGATAGACAGGGCGGCACCACCGCGGGTATCACCATCCAACTTGGTCAGAACCACACCATCGTAATCCAGACGCTCGTTGAATTCCTTGGCGGTATTCACGGCATCCTGACCGGTCATGGCATCCACCACGAACAGGGTCTCATCCGGCTGGGTTGCCTCCTTGATGGCTGCAATCTCACGCATCAGTTCCTCGTCCACAGCCAGACGACCGGCGGTATCCACAATCACGGTATCGTAAGCCTTGGCGCGAGCCTCCTGAATACCCTCCTGGGCAATCTTTACAGGATCCTTGCACTCCAGGTTCATGTAGATAGGCACCTCAATCTGCTCGGCCAGTACGCGAAGCTGCTCAACAGCAGCAGGACGGTAAACGTCACAAGCCACCAGCAGAGGCTTGCGGTTCTTCTTGTTCTTCAGCAGCAGGGCCAGCTTACCGCTCAGGGTGGTCTTACCGGCACCGTTCAAACCTGCCATCAGGATAACCGATGGATGACCGGCTGTGCCTTTCAGCTTCAGCTCTACGGCCTCACCGCCCATCAGTTCAGCCAACTCATCGTGAACAATCTTCACCAGCAGTTGACTTGGCTTAACGGCTGTCAATACGTTCTGTCCCAGAGCCTTCTTCTTTACGGTATCGGTAAAGGTCTTGGCTACTTTATAGTTAACATCGGCATCCAGAAGGGCCTTGCGGACATCCTTCAGGGTTTCTGCCACGTTGATTTCTGTAATCTTACCTTCGCCCTTCAAAATCTTGAACGAGCGTTCCAGTCTTTCACTTAAATTGTCAAACATGTCGTATGATTTTCTGAATTTGGGTGCGAAGGTACAAAAAAATGGCGACATACGGCTTATTAAATTCTATTTAATAGGTGGTTTTTCTAATATTGTTCGAATAATCCACTCGTATGACACAATTTTTGTCCTAAAAGTCTTTGCCTTATATGATTTATTCGTATCTTTGCCGACGTTTACAACAAATAACAAGGAAAAATGAACAAAAGATTACTGATGAGCGCTGCCGTACTGGCAGTTTGCGGACATGCTTTTGCAGGCGGTCTTCTGACCAATACCAATCTGAATGCAGCCACCTTGCGTATGCTTAGCCAGCAGGGTGTTATCGATATTACCGGTTTGTACTACAACCCAGCCGGTGGTGCTTTCCTGAACAACGGCTGGCACCTGTCTCTGAACGTGCAGAATGCCAAACAGAGCCGTGACATCACCACCACTTTCCCTCTGTTCGCCCTGAACCAGGGAAATCCAAATCCTACCCACAAGTTTGGCGGTAAGGCTGATGCTCCTGTCATCCCTTCATTCCAGTTGTCATACAATCAGGACAAGTGGAGCGTAAGTGCCGTATTCGGTATCACCGGTGGTGGCGGTAAGTGCGAGTTTGACAAGGGTTTAGGCTCATTCGAGGCACTGTATGCAGGTCAGCTGTATCAGATGATTCCTGGTGTGGTAAACAGCACCGTTGCTGGAATGGTAAACGCACAGGTAGGTCAGGTTCTTCCTGGTCAGTTGGCTGCCGGTTTCCAGCAGGCAGGTATTCCTGAGCCATACGCAACCATGCTGGCAGGTACTGCTACTTACAATACCGATGTGAAGAGCCAGATGACTGGTTATGGCCTGGATGCCTACATGAAGGGCCGCCAGTACTACTTCGGCTTGCAGTTGGGCGGTACCTATAAGTTCACTGACAAGTTGGCCGGTTTCGTGGGTGCACGTATCGTATACGCTACCTGCAACTACAACGGTTATGTGCAGGATGTAAAGGCTGATTATGCCTACAACTATACTGCAACCTATAATGTACCAGCCAACGAGCAGTTGGGTTTCCCAGGTACCAGTGGTGTGGCAGCAACAGGTGACGGTACCGGTTCACAGGACCTGAGCTCTAACGGTTTGGCACTGAATGCCGACCAGACAGGTTGGGGTATCACTCCAATCATCGGTTTGGATTACAAGCCAAACGAGCACTGGAACTTTGCAGCCAAGTACGAGATGAAGACCCGTATGCGCCTGAAGAACAAGACCGAGATGAACGATTATGCCAAGGCACAGGCCGAGACCAACGAGACACTGGGACAGTTTGCCGATGGCAAGAAGGTGGCTGAGGATATTCCTGCAATCTTTACCATTGGTGCGCAGTACAGCCCAGTATCGGCTGTCCGTCTGAATGCCGGTTACAATAAGTATTGGGACAAGCAGGCAACCAAGTACGGCAAGAAGAACGAGCTGATTGACAAGGGTGCATGGGAGATTACCGCTGGTGCTGAGGTGGACGTTTGCAAGTGGCTGACCCTGAGTGCTTCATGGCAGAACACCAAGTATGGTTTGACTGATGCTTACATGAACGACCTGTCATTCAACCTGTCAAGCAATTCTATCGGTGCCGGTTTCCGTATCCATGCCACCGAGCGTTGCGACATCGACTTCGGTTACATGCAGACCTTCTATAAGGATAAGAACGTCAGTGTTCCTACAGCAGCAGGTCCTAAGAGCGACCTATACGAGCGTACCAACCGTGTGTTGGGTGTAGGTGTGAATCTGGCATTCTAAAAAAGACCCGAATATTTTTTATGTCATCCTGAGCGTAGCGAAGGATCTTTCCTGGCTGGGATGCCATCCGGCTTAGAAAGATTCTTCGCTACGCTCAGGATGACATTTCCTATTTTTGGGTTTCACTCAGAATGACATTTTCTATTATTTGGGTTTCACTCAGAATGACATTTTCTATTTTTGGGTTTCACTCAGAGTATACAATATTTATTTTTTGCTTATCTTTGCAGCAGCAAAACAAAATATCATGAGCGAAGGAAGAGAAACAGAGGGCTTGAAGTCCTTAGGAAAAAAGACAGAGTACAGACAGGATTATGCGCCAGAGGTACTGGAGGCATTCCAGAACAAGCATCCTGAGAATGACTACTGGGTAAGATTCAACTGCCCGGAATTCACCTCGTTGTGTCCTATCACCGGCCAACCCGACTTTGCCGAAATCCGCATCAGCTATCTGCCTGATCAGCGCATGGTGGAGAGCAAGAGCCTGAAGCTGTATCTGTTCAGTTTCCGCAACCATGGTGATTTTCATGAGGATTGCGTGAATAAGATTATGAAGGACCTGATTAAGCTGATGGATCCTAAGTATATCGAGGTGACCGGAATCTTCACTCCACGCGGTGGCATCTCCATCTATCCGTTTGCCAACTACGGCCGTCCAGGAACCAAGTATGAGGAGATGGCCAACTACCGTCTGTTCAACCACGATTTAAAGTAAGTCGGCTGACTGACTGACATACTGACATTAAGCCCCCCATAGGGAACAGAAAAGGAGCCGTTCAGGCTCCTTTTTCTATTTCGTGTGCAATACGGAACGTGCTGTAAAGTTCCAGAACCGCTCCCACCATCAGCGGCATCAGCCACTCGTTTCGCCAGGTGGTCATGTTCAGGAATGGAATGTGATACACACCCATGAAAGGCAGCAGCATGAAGAATCCGGTAAAGATAAACAGAATGTCAGCACTGACCTGAATGCGGCGTAACCGGCGGATAGTCAGGTTGTTTCCATCGTACTGCTGCAACATCTGCATGCAACTGAAACCCATGGCTCCCGTCAGAAAAATCAGGGAATAGGCATAGGGCGAGAAGAACGGAAAGAACAAACGTCCGATGATGGAAAGCAGCATCAGCGCACCTCCCACATTCATAATGCAGATCTGTAAGGTAGTAAGTTGTTTCATTCCTGAATGATAAATACGTCCTCGTTGGCCGCCTTCATGAAGTAACGCTCGCGTCCTACCGCCTTGATGGCTTCGATATCGGTTTCCAACTGGTTCAGTTTCTCGGTATTCTCACGGTACTGATCCTCGTAAGCCTTAATCTCATCCATCAGCTGGTTCATGGTGTTCTGGTGACGGATATGCGCCATCCAGCTGTTCTCACCCACAAAACCCAGCAGAAGAACACCCGATACAATCACAATGATGTAACGGTAACGCGAGAGAATGCTGAAAAAAGTACCAATGAACTTCATGCCTGTTTTTTATTTGGATACAAAAGTACGTCTTTTCCGGAAATAATAAGGCATACTCAGTCTTTAAAAAATATTAATACACGTTTTATATTTTGTACAAACCCTCTTTTGAACTATCTTTGTGAATCAATTTTTAATCAGATGGAAAACTACATTGTCTCAGCGCGTAAATACCGCCCGGCCACTTTCAGCACCGTGGTGGGACAAGGCTCGCTGACCACAACCCTTAAAAATGCCATACAGAGCGGAAAACTGGCCCATGCCTACCTGTTCTGCGGTCCCCGTGGAGTGGGAAAGACCACCTGTGCGCGCATTTTTGCCAAAACCATAAACTGTACACACCGCCTGCCCAATGGTGAGGCCTGTGATGCGTGCGAGTCATGCCAGTCGTTCAATGAGCAGCGCTCGTTCAATATCCATGAGCTGGATGCCGCATCAAACAACTCGGTGGAGGATATCCGAAGCCTGATAGAGGAGGTGCGTATCCCGCCACAGATGGGTAAGTATAAGGTGTTCATCATCGATGAGGTGCACATGCTGTCATCGGCTGCCTTCAATGCCTTCCTGAAGACACTGGAGGAACCGCCACACCATGCCATCTTCATCCTGGCCACCACCGAGAAGCACAAGATTCTGCCAACCATCCTGAGCCGTTGCCAGATTTACGATTTCAACCGCATGTCAGTGGCTGATACCGTACGTCATCTGCAGTTTGTGGCACAGGAGGAGAACATCAGTGCCGAACCCGAAGCCCTGAATGTCATTGCCCAGAAAGCCGATGGCGGTATGCGCGATGCCCTGAGTATCTTTGACCAGGTGGTGAGTTTCACCGGTGGACATCTGACCTACGATAAGGTGATTGAGAACCTGAACGTATTGGATTACGAATACTACTTCAAGTTGGTAGACAGTTTCCTGGCCAATAAGGTGGCCGACTGCATGCTGATTTTCAACGATATCCTGAATAAGGGATTCCAGGGCGACCACTTCATTACCGGATTGGCACAGCACCTGCGCGACCTGATGGTGAGCCGCGATGCCGTGACGCTGGAACTGCTGGAGGTGGGCGACAGCGTGAAACAGCGTTACCAGGAGCAGGCAGCCAAATGCGCGCCAAAGTTCCTGTATGCCGCACTGAAGATCTGCAACGACTGCGACTTGAGCTATCGCGCCAGCAAGAACAAGCGACTGCTGGTGGAGCTGGCACTTATCCAGTGCGCACAGCTCACCTTACCCGATGAATCGCCTGCTGGTGGGCTTCGGCCCGCTAAAGTATTAAAACCGATATTTACAGATGCTCCTGCGGTGACAGCTCCTGCTGCTGCCGCTCCTCAGGCATCTGCTGCTGTAACGGTGCAGCAACCAGCGACTGCAGTAACAGCCGCTACTCCTTCGGCTACCCCTGCTACTGCTCCAAAGGCAGAACAGCCGGTGGCAGTCACTCCTCTGCGGAGCATGAAGGGCATTAAGATTAAAGGCACCAAGATGCCTATCTCCATTACCAAGGTTCAGCAACAATCTGATACCCAGGTAAATGATATCAACGAGCAGCAACAGGCAGCCATAGAACGGGCACGACTGCTGCAACAGGAACAACAGCCGGTAACCATTGAGAAACTGCGTTTCTTCTGGGCCGAGTTCCTGCAGATTCTGCCACAGGAAGATGCCGCCACACGCGGACGAATGGAGATGATACAACCCGTGCAACTGGATGACGAGCTGTTTGAGGTGGTGGTGGAAAACAAGCAGGTGGAAAAGGACATGCTGCTGATGAAGCCACGCATCGAGGAACACATGCGCAGGGGCATAGGAAACTACCGCCTGCAGATGCAGGTTCGGGTAGCCGAGAAGGGTGAACTGAAGCGTGCTCTGACCCCATTGGAACGCTTCCACGTCATGTGCGAACGCAATCCGGCACTGAAAAAACTGCAACAGGAATTCCATTTGCAGTTGCGTTAATCGGTAAATTCCCGGATTCTGTCGGCAAAATAAATAATTTACCTAAAAAAGTGTGGGTAAAGTTTTAATAAACATAAAATGAAATAGGCACAAAGCAAAATAGATTGTACATTTGTACTTACGTAATTTAGGACCAATAAATCGTGATGAAGAGTTTCTTATATACGGTGATGGCTGCGGGTGCCCTAACTGCTTGCTCCACCACTAAATATCAGATAGAAGGACACACCTCGCTGACCAATCTGGACGGTAAGAAGATTTATGTGAAGACCGTGGATGGCGAGGAACTGAACAGCTTGGACTCCTGTGAGATTGTCCATGGCAAGTTCTCGATGGAGGGAGCTTTGGATACCATCCGCATGGCTGTGCTGTTCATGGATGACCAGAGCCTGATGCCGCTGGTGCTGGAACCAGCCCCTATGGTTATCAATATGGCGGATACCGCATGGAGAGTGACCGGTACCGAGATGAACGACAAGCTGTATGAGTTCCTGAATGAGAAAGGTAAGTTGGAAAATGAGCTGCAGGAACTTCCCCGCCGTGAGAACAAGCTGATTCTGGACGGAAAGGATGAATACGAAATCCAGCAGATTCTGGGAGGTGAACTGAACCGAATCCAGCAATCCTATGACAAACTGGTCATGAATTACGTAACCGGCAATTTCGACAACATGCTGAGTGTGGGAGTGTTCATGATGCACACCATCGGACAGCCACCGTTGCTGACTCCTCAGATAGAGGATATCATGAGTAAGGCTTCATCGGTATTCAAGAATGATCCTTACATCAGATGGTACATACAGGCAGCCGAGACAAACATGAGAAATGTAGGACAATAAGCAAATAAAGCAGGGGATGCAAATCAGCATCCCCTGTATTTTTTATCCAAACCTTCTTCAATCATCGCCCTGGATTGCGTCATGGCCTGCTGCATATCCTCCGAACCGATGGGATGATGGATGGTCAGTGTCAGGGTATGGCGGTTCACAAAGTTGATGCCCTTCATGCGCGGAAGCACATCGAACGACCCGTTGATGGTCATGGGTACAATAGGCAGATTCAGATGCGAAGCCAGCTGATAGGCACCCTTCTTGAATGGTCCCATCTTTCCGGTAAAGGTTCTTCGTCCCTCAGGAAACACCACCAGTGAAGTACCATGCTGCAGGGTATCACCCGCCTTCTGCATGGTTTCCTGTGTCTTACGCGGAGTGGAATTGTCCACAAAGATATGGCGGGCCGATTCACAGGCCTTTCCGATAAACGGAGCCTTGCGAAGCTCCTTCTTCATCATCCATTTGAAATTCCGTCCCAATGCCGCATAAATCAGGAAAATATCGAACGATCCCTGATGATTGGCCACAAAGACATACGATGTTTTCTTATCCACATTCTCCATGCCCTGGACCCTGATGCGGAGCAAAAGGATGGCACAGATGAATTTTGACCAGTAGCGTGCCGGCCAATACCCCCAGAAATGAGCACCACCGATGGCCGAACCGATGATGGTTACCAAGGCCGTGAGCACAGTAGCCACTATAATAAGAGGTGCTGCAATGCAGAACTGATAGATACGATAGAACAGAATCATTTTGCTGATTTCTTAAGAGTTATGACAACAACCTCAGGCCATGCACCAAAACGGAAGGGGAACATTACGGCACCCAAACCGCTGCTGACAAACAAACTGCGGTTGCCCTGATCAAACTTACCGTCCCACTCCTTATACACGAATCGGGAAGGAGAGAAACCGCCCAACTTGAACTGAGTGGCATGTGTATGTCCGGAAAGCATCAGGTTCACATCGGTTTCAGGCAGCACTTTTCTTCTCCAATGGGTAGGATCATGGCTCAGAAGCACCTGGAAACACCCTTTGGAAATACCCTTCAGTGTCTTAGGTAAATCACCATACTGAGGGAAAGGAGGATTACCATCGTTCTCCACACCCAGAATGGCTATGCTGTCATTACCGCGACGAATGATGCGATGCTCGTTCAGTAACAGGTTCCAGTGCAACTTGTCACGCTCGGTATCCTGCAGTCTCTTAACGGCCTCGGCCTGCTGACGCTTGTCGGTATGACGGCCATACATACTGTAATCATGATTACCCATCACGGAATAAACACCATCCGGAGCCTGCAAACTGCTGAGTGCCTTAATGAAATCAGGTTCCAGCTCATCCGGATCGCTGTTTACCAGATCACCAGTGAAACAGATGATATCCGCCTTCTGGTCGTTAATGAATTGAGCCGCCTTTTGAATCAGTGGCGTATTACCCGCCTGAGTACCGATGTGCATATCGGTGAAATGCGCAATACGGTAACCGTCAAAAGCAGCCGGAAGATCAGGAGATTCGTAAGTCACCTCTCTGAGGGTCAGGTGTTTCCATCCCCAGAACGAGCCGTAAACCAGCACGCAGAAGACAACACCTCCCAGAAACATGCCCACATAATCCAGAGGAACCGTACTGAACTGGCTCTTCACACCAATCGCATGAATCAGTTTGCCCAACAGGGAACAAAGCATGAACAGAATCTTAGGAATGGAGAAGCAGAGCATGGCTCCGAAGAAATACTTCATAAAAGAAGCATGCTGAAACTGCCCCACGAATGCAACGGTCATCCATACCGTCAGGATAACGGTGGGCAACCACCACAACACACCATACACGGGTTTGCTAACCGCATGACGGATGTACTGGAGATAGATATACAGATCCGGCAGCGCAAGCATTAGGATGAAAGGTATCAGCATTCTGAAAATCATAATCTTATAAATTGTTTAGTAAAAACTTTCTTATTTCATTTGTGTCGCATTCCCGCCTGCGGGCATAGTCGTGCAACTGGTCTTCCCCGATTTTTCCTATACTGAAATAACGGCTCTGGGGATGAGCCATCATCAATCCGCTGACCGAAGCATGAGGTTGCATCATGGCATTTTCGGTGAGGTGAATGCCGATGCTCTTCATGGGAGTCAGTTCCGACAGCAGGCGGTTGATGCTAATGTCGGGCAATGAAGGATAACCCACAGCCGGACGGATGCCCTGAAACTTCTCATCGTTCATCTCCTGAGTAGTCAGGTTCTCGTCAGGGGCAAATCCCCACAACTCCTTACGCACCTCCTCGTGCAGTTTCTCGGCCATGGCCTCTGCCAGACGGTCGGCTAATGTCTGTACCAGCAGGTGCTTGTAATCCTCATCCTCGTACATCCGTTCCATGTCCTCATCCACCGTGGTGGCAAAAAGTCCGATGATATCCTTTCCGCAGGATTCAGGACGGATGAAATCGCTCAGACAAAGATAGGGCGGAGTACCGCTCTGCTGACGTAACAGCGGAAACCTGACCGTTCCCTTGTCGGGTGTGTAAAGCAGGATGTCATTCCCCTGCGCATTACACTCCATGAGGTTCACGCAACCGTGCACGCGATATTGGGCATCCAACAGGTTCAGCATGCGCTGAGCCTCTTTCCACAGCTTTTGCGCCTCATTGGCTTTAGGCTGTTCGGCAATGGGAAAGCTGCTTATCCACTGCTTGCGGCAAGCCTCACAACCGCATTGGCCGGCCAGTGTGGCAAACTTGGGAGCAAATCCCCAGGCGTGGAAAAAATACACCCAATTGATGTATGGTGCCACGGTGTGCAGGGGATAATGCCGCTGATGAATGCCCAGTTGAACCATTCCTTATCGTTTGAAATCCAGAGGTTTTCCTCTGTAACCGCTATCAACGCTTCCGTTCAGGTAAACCGTATGGCCGTTGCAGATGGTACGTACCACCTGATGCGAGAATGTGCAATTCTCCAACGGGCTCCATCCGCATTTGCTCTGAATATCCGTAGCGGTCAGTGTCCATTCCTTCTTAGGGTCAACCAGTACCATATCGGCATAAAATCCCGGTTGAATGTCACCACGCTCAGCCACACCAAACAGGGTTGCCGGATTCTGACACATCAGTCGCACCACATCCGCATAGGTCAGCACCTGCTGCCTGACCAGTTCCAACATGGTAACCAGTGAGAACTGAACCATAGGCATGCCGGAAACCGCTTTCAAGCTACCGCCCTGTTTCTCGCTCAGCAGGTGAGGAGCATGGTCGGTGCCGATAACGTCAATCCATCCGCTGGTCAATCCCTGGCGCAGGGTGTCACGATCCTGAGCCGACTTAACGGCAGGATTGCATTTGATTCGTGTGCCTAAAGTGCTGTAATCCGCATCGGTAAATACCAGATGAGGAATGCACACCTCGGCAGTTATCTTCTTATCTGATAAGGACTTGTTTTCAAAAAGAGCCGCTTCCTGGGCGGTAGTGACGTGAGCCACATGCAGGCGGGCACCGGTTTCCTTGGCCAATTCCACTGCCAGAGCGGTGGAGGCATAGCAGGCATCGGCATTACGGATTACGGGGTGCAGCTCAACAGGTGCATCATCGCCATATTTAACCTTGACTTCAGCTGTCTGCTCATTGATGATCGTCATATCCTCGCAATGCGCCATGATGACCATATTCTTTGGCGTGTTGCTGAAAATCTGTCTTAGGGAATCGCGCTTATCCACCAGCATGTTGCCGGTAGAGGAACCCATGAACAGTTTCACACCAGGCACATGAGCCGCATTCTTCTCCGCATCAGGATGATTCACATCCAGCAGAGGAAGCTCAGCCGCATTATCGTTGGTAGCGCCATAAAAGAAAGAATAGTTGACCACACTTTTACGTGCCGCATCCTCGAACTTCTCATCCAAAGCCTGGAAGGTAGTGGTTTGCGGAACCGTGTTGGGCATCTCCATGTAACTGGTCACGCCACCGGCAGCAGCCGCACAACTCTCGGTATGCATATCCGCCTTGTGAGTAAGGCCCGGATCACGGAAATGAACATGATCATCAATCACACCCGGAAACAGCAACAGCCCCTGGGCATCAATGACATTCTCGCAGGCAGGGACAGTACCATCGGTATAGACCTGTGCTATACGCTCACCATCCACCTCCACACAAACAACCTGACCCGTTGAGGCCAGTGTGGCATTCTTTATCAGGTAATGATTACTCATACTTACTTGTTTTTGGGATATTTACGGAACCAACTGTCCCAGCGCAACTGCATGACGCCAAACATGGCCTCGCCAAAAATGCTGCTGTTCATCTTGCTGGTACCCAATTCCCTGTTAATGAAGATGACAGGCACCTCCTTTATCTTGAAACCGCATTTGTAGGCGGTAAACTTCATCTCTATCTGGAAGGCATAACCCTTGAAGCGGATTTTGTCGAGCTCGATGGTTTCCAGTACCTTGCGCTTGTAGCACTTGAATCCGGCTGTGGTGTCATGAATGTCCAATCCGGTAATGAGACGCACATACTTGGATGCAAAATAAGACATCAGCACACGTCCCATCGGCCAGTTCACTACATTCACGCCACTGACGTAACGGGAACCGATGGACAGGTCGTAACCCTCCTTAGCGCACGCATCGTAAAGACGGGGAAGGTCATTGGGGTTGTGTGAGAAATCGGCATCCATCTCAAAAATATACTCGTACTGACGACTGATGGCCCATTTGAAACCGGCAATATAGGCCGTTCCAAGTCCCAACTTTCCGGAACGCTCCACAATGTGCAGTTCCTCGGGAAACTCCACCATCAATTTCTTTACAATATCTGCTGTTCCGTCAGGGGAACCATCGTCAATGACAAGGATGTGAAAAGGCTGTGCCAAGCCGAATATGGCCCGCACTATATTTTCAATGTTCTCCTTCTCGTTATATGTAGGAATTATGACGATGCTATCGCTTTTCATTCTGTAACCTCTTTGTTAATTAGGTGACAAAAGTACTAAATTAATCCTATATGATAGGTGTTTTTTTATAAAAATTATGTAAGTTTGCACGTGAATTAAAACGAAGTAACAGATTATGGGATTAGGTAAATGGATTGGTGGAGTACTGGGATGGGTTGTAGGAGGTCCTATAGGTGCACTGATTGGCTATGGTTTGGGATCAATGTTTGAGGAATCGTCTGAAAGTGTTTCCGATTATCAGGGCAGCAGAACCTATCAGGATTCATACGAAGGCCAGCGCAACAGTTTCCTTTATTCCATGCTGGTTATGGCCTCATACATTGTTCGTGCTGATGGGAAAATCATGCACAGCGAGATGGAGTTTATCCGTCAGTGGCTGTACCAGAACTTTGGGGCGGAAGCCAAAGCCCAGGGCGAGCAGATTCTGCTGGATCTGTTTGAGAAGCGTAAGCAGATGGACCGCATCAATCCGATGGCTTTCCGCAATACCATAGCCGAATGCGGTGAACAGATAGCCGCCAATATGTCATACGAGCAGCGCCTGCAGCTGCTTAATTTCCTGGTGAATATTGCAAAGGCTGATGGAACGGTGCACGATGCGGAAATTCAGGCTTTGCGTGAGGTGGCAGCTGCCATGCGACTGACTGCTCAGGAGGTGGACAGCATGCTGAACTTAGGCAGCGACCGCATAGAGGATGCCTATAAGGTATTGGAAATCGACCCATCGGCTACGGACGACGAGGTGAAGAAAGCCTATCGCAAACTGGCTCTGAAGCACCATCCGGATAAGGTGGCATCACTGGGTGAGGAGGTGAAAAAGGCTGCAGAGGAGAAATTCAAGGCTATTACAGAAGCGTATGACCGTATACGTAAGGCCAGAGGAATGAAATAAAAAGATTTAGAACATGATATTACAACTATTGTTTGTATTAGTTGCCATTATAGTGGGTGCCCGTTTAGGAGGCATCGGCTTGGGTGTGATGGGTGGCTTGGGTTTGGCTGTCCTGACGTTTGTTTTCGGTTTGCAGCCAACGGCTCCTCCTATCGATGTGATGCTGATGATTGCTGCGGTGATAGCTGCCGCTTCCTGCATGCAGGCAGCAGGCGGTTTGGATTACATGGTGCATCTGGCTGAAAAGCTGTTGCGTTCACATCCTTCACGTGTAACCCTGTTGAGTCCATTGGTGACCTACACATTCACCTTCCTGGCAGGAACTGGTCATGTGGCCTATAGCGTTCTGCCGGTCATTGCCGAGGTGGCCCGTGAGAGTAAGATTCGTCCTGAGCGTCCGTTGGGTATAGCCGTGATTGCTTCCCAGCAGGCCATTACTGCCAGCCCTATCTCGGCTGCAACAGTTGCCCTATTAGGATTGCTTTCCGGATTTGATATCACCTTGTTTGACATTCTGGTAATCACCGTCCCTGCTACTCTCATCGGTGTATTGGTGGGTGCTTTCTGTTCTTTGCGTGTGGGTAAGGAACTGATGTCTGATCCGGAATACCTGCGTAGAGTGGAGGAAGGTATGATAGAAGTGGCAAAGCCTTATGAGAATGTGGCCTATTTCAAGGGTGACCGTAAAGCTGTGCTGTCTTTGTGTATATTCCTGCTGGCCACCCTGCTGATTGTCCTGTTCGGTTCCATTCCTTCCTTACGTCCTGCTTTCGAGGTGGATGGAGTAATGAAATCACTGGATATGCCTCTGGCTATCGAGATTATCATGCTTTCTGCTGCTGCATTGATTCTGCTGTTTACCGGAATTAACGGTATGAAGGCTGCTCAGGATTCGGTGTTCTCGGCTGGTATGCAGGCAGTTATCGCTCTGTTTGGTATAGCATGGATGGGTGATACCTTCATTAAGGGTAATCTGGAGCAACTTACTGATTCCATTCAGGGTATTGTGTTGCAGATGCCATGGCTGTTCTGTCTGGCTCTGTTTGTGATGTCCATTCTGCTGTACAGTCAGGCGGCTACTGTCCGTGCCATCATGCCATTGGGAATAGCTCTTGGCTTGTCGCCTTATCTCCTGATAGCTCTGTTCCCAGCGGTAAACGGATACTTTTTCATTCCGAATTATCCTACAGTGGTGGCTGCCATCAACTTTGACCGCACAGGAACTACCGGTATCGGTAAATATCTGCTGAATCACTCCTTTATGATGCCAGGACTGGTGGCAACCGGTGTGGCACTGATCATTGGTGTGCTGATCAGCAATGTTCTGTATTAAATTTCTGTAGAATTTCCTGCTTGGTAATCTTCGGATTCTCAAAGCACATTGATAAAGCCCGGTTCATAAATTCACGGATTTGTGGACCGGGTTTCAGTTGCAGTGCCTCCATGATGTCCTTGCCATTGACGGGTAACACCAAGGCAAAGCAATCTGTGCCTTCCTGCATCATCTGCAGGCAACGGGCTTTGATGCTTTGAATTAATGCTTCATTCCCCGGATTCAAGCTTGTGAATCTTCCTTCCAATAGATTGAGAATGGATTCAGCTTCGATACCCCATGCATATTGCAGTTTGCGTAACTCCTTGTCTGAAAGTAAGTTCTTATCGTCTGTTCCGTCCAAATCATGCAGATGCTGGTGCAGTTTCTGCACTTTTTTCTGAATGTCTAAGGTAAAGTTCATCCGTTTCAGAATAGCTTGTGAATCTTCCCAGGTGAACAGCTGAAGGAAAGCAGTCAAACGCATTTCCAGTAATCCGTCTGCATGGGCAACCGCTTTCAGCAGATTGGTCCATAATGTTCCGTTACCGGCTATCTCGTTCCATTCCGGTAAGACAAACGGCAACAATCCCGTGTCCAAAAGCAGTTGCATGGCATAATCAGGATTCGGATCACAAAGCATGCGGCTAATCTCATCCGTAATTCTGTCCTGCGTAATGGTTTGAATGCGTGAGGCACAATCTTTCAGACCTTGGAACGTATCCGGTTCAATCTTCCATCCGAAACGGGAGGCAAAACGAACCACACGAAGCAAACGCAAACCGTCTTCATCAAAAGTAATAAACGGTTCACGAGGAGTACGGATGATATGCTGTTTCAAATCCGATAAACCATGCCCTGTTATATCTACAATCTCACCGGTAGATATGTTCTTGTAAAGGGCATTGATGGTCAGATCTCTGCGGAAACAATCGTCCTGAATAGGGGCAAATCCGGTGATAGGATTACGGCTGTCCCTGTTTTCGTAACGTTCCTGTCGGGTTTGCACACATTCTAGCTCGATGTCAGGAAATGACGCCAGATGAAAACGCGCAATACCGTATGCTTGAAATAGTTCCGGATGGTTCCGCTTGCGGTAGGTGTGCTGCCGGTTAGTGATGAACAGAGCCAGTTTGATGCCTCCATCAGGAATATCCACACAGATGTCGATGTCCTTTACGGGAAGTCCCATCAGTTCATCGCGCACAATTCCTCCCACCATGAAAACATGGTTTTCAAAGTCGGTTCCGGCAATCAATTGACGGATTTCTTGGAGGATTTGGTCTTTTTGTGTGGCAGTCATAACTGATTTATATCGAAAAGATAGTGCAAAGTTAATGTTTTTTCTTTTGGGCATGAAAAAAAAGCATTACCTTTGCATCGAAATTCGGAAAAGAATGAAAATTAAGGAAGTGTTGAGCGCCCTTGAACGTTTCGCGCCTCTGCCCTTGCAAGACAGCTACGATAATGCCGGAATGCAGGTTGGATTAACAGATGCGGAAGTTTCAGGGGCATTATTGTGTCTTGACGTCACTGAACCGGTGATTGATGAGGCTGTACAATTGGGTTGCAACCTGATTGTCTCTCATCATCCTTTGATTTTCCGCGGACTGAAAAGCATTACCGGTTCCACTTATGTGGAGCGTTGCGTCATGAAGGCCATTCAGGCAGGAATTGTCATTTTCTCGGCCCATACCAATCTGGACAATGCCCCTCAGGGTGTGAGTTACAAGATGGCGGACAAGCTGGGGATGAGGGATGTGACCGTACTGCAGCCGGAACCCTCCTCGTTGTGTCAGGATGCCGGAGCAGGCGTAGTCGGATATTTGCCGGAGCCCTTATCTGTTGAGGATTTCCTTCATCAGGTAAAAGATACGTTCGGTGTGGGATGTGTGTTGCACAATAAACCCAATCGCCAGCTTATCAGCAAAGTCGCATTGTGTGGAGGTGCCGGCAGTTTCCTGGCATCGGTGGCTGAAGCCCAGCAGGCAGATGCTTTTGTAACCGGTGAAATCAAGTATCACGACTTTTTCGGACATGAAAACCTGCTGATGGCTGCAATAGGCCATTACGAGAGTGAACAGTATACATTGGAAATATTTAAAACAATAATAGGTGAGGCATTCCCGGAGTTGCCTGTACATGCTACAACGGTAATGACCAACCCCATCAACTATTTATAAATTATGGCTAAAGAAAAGAAAGAAACAGCGGATTTGACCGTAGAGGAAAGACTGAAAGCATTGTATCAGTTGCAGAGCCTGCTGTCTGAGATTGACAAGATCAAGACTCTTCGTGGTGAGTTGCCACTGGAGGTTCAGGATCTGGAGGATGAGATTGAAGGCTTGCAGACCCGTCAGGAGAAGATTACCTCTGAAATCGAGGAATTGCGTGCCGCTATCAACGAGAAACGTAATGACATCAATGAGGCAGAGTCACTGATTGCCCGTTATAAGGATCAGTTGGACAATGTTCGCAATAACCGTGAGTACGACACTCTGACCAAGGAAATCGAGTTCCAGACTTTGGAGATTGAGTTGGCTAATAAGCGTATACGTGAGGGCAACCAGCAGATTGGTGTCAAGAACGAGGAGCTGATGAAGAGCCGTGAGGCTTTGGAGGAGCGTAAGGAAGACTTGGATGCTAAGCGTGCAGAGTTGGAGGATATCGTTTCTGAGACCAAGGCAGAGGAGGAGAAACTTCGCGAGAAGGCTCGCCAGCTGGAGGTTACCATCGAGCCACGTCTGCTGACCGCTTTCAAGCGTATCCGTAAGAATTCCCGCAATGGTTTGGGTGTTGTTTATGTACAGCGCGATGCTTGTGGCGGTTGCTTCAATAAGATTCCACCTCAGCGTCAGTTGGATATCCGCATGCGCAAGAAGATCATCGTTTGCGAGTATTGCGGTCGTATCATGGTAGACCCAGAGTTGGCAGGTGTTCAGACAGCTGCTCCAGCTGCAGAGGAGAAGCCAACACGCAAGAAACGCTCTATCCGTCGCAAGACAGAGGAATAAAATACAGAAGGCTGCCGGTTAGGCAGCCTTTATTTTTTGTGTCATCCAAAGACCGAAACAGGTCAGTGCACCATTGAACATCAGCAGTTCGTAACCAAACTGATAGCCGGTGGTTTGAGCTGTAATCCATTGTATCAGGTAACAGATAATGGGTGAGGCCATGGCTACATAGGGAACAAATTTATCAGTAGGCTTTACCTTCGTAAAGATACCGGCAAAGTACAATCCCAACAATGGTCCGTAGGTATAGCTGGCCAGTGTGTAGATAGCGTCAATCACACTGTTGCTTCCTATCGATTTGACTGCCAGAATGAACAGAACGAAAACAGCCATCATGCCGATGTGAACTATCTTGCGAATCTGTTCCGGGGTGTGCTTTTCCAACAGGCGGGAAGGCCGTTCCTTGTTCTCGATTTCCAGGATGTCGATGCAAAAACTGGTGGAAAGTGCTGTCAGGGCAGAGTCAGCACTGGAAAAAGCCGATGCAATAATGCCCACGGTAAAGAATACCAGCGTAATCTCACCCATCTGGCCACTGGCAATGAATCCCGGCAGCAGATTATCTGCAATGGCAGGAAGAGGTGTTCCGGTCTGGTTGTAAAGCATTACCATCAGCACGCCCAATGACATTACCAGCAGATTGACAGGAGTAAATAGGAATCCGGATAGACACATGTCCTTTTGGGCGGATTTTAAATCCTTGCAAGTCAGGTTCTTCTGCATCATATCCTGATCCAATCCCGTCATAACGATAACGATAAAAATACCACTAAGGAACTGTTTCCAGAAATATTGGCGCGATGTCCAGTCGTCAAACTCGAAGATACGGCTATGCGGATTATCCCAAATGGCTGAGTATGCACCACTGAAATCCATTCCCAGCAATTCAATCGCCTTATATAAGATAAGTAAAATGGTAATCAGGAAACAGGCTGTTTGAAGTGTGTCTGTCCAAACCAGAGCCTTGATACCGCTGTTCCGGGTGTAAAGCCAAATCAGCACCAACGTGCCGATAACAGTCAGAATGTATGGAATGCCATATTGGTCAAACACATATTCCTGAAGAATTAGGCATACCAGGTAAAGTCGGGCGGCTGCACCTGTAAGTTTGGAGAGCAGGAAGAATGATGCTCCGGTCTTATAGCTGGTGTGTCCGAACCGCTTATCCAGATAAGTGTAGATGGAGGTGAGGTTCAGTTTGTAGTAGATGGGTAACAGGATGAATGCCACAGCAGCATAGCCCAGGATGTAACCCAGGCACATTTGAATATAGGTCATATCGGAACCGATGACCATACCCGGAACACTCACGAATGTTACACCGGATACACTGGCTCCAATCATTCCAAAAGCCACCAAAGGCCAGGGTGATTGTCTGTTTCCCCGAAAGAATGCGTCATTGCTTCCTTTGCCAGCCAGACGCGATATAAATAGAAGCAGGCAAAAATAGAGTAGTGTTGTGACTAATATAGTCATATTGGGCTTGTGTGTATAAATGTCATTTCGAACACATGTGAGAAATCTTTCCTTGCGAGTAGAAATTACTACTTATTCAGAAAGATTCCTCACATGCGTTTGGAATGACTATAAAGTTGTCTTATTTCTTAAAGATTCGCTGAGCCAAGTCGTACAGATTCTGGCGCCAAGCATACCATGAGTGGCCACCCTCAACATCCATATACTCGTACTGAACACCAGCTTCATCGAAAATCTTCAAAGTCTGCTTGCAGTTGTTGTAAGCAATATCAGTTGTTCCACCCTGAGTGAATACAAATTCCTTCCAGTATTTCTTGATGTCGGCAGCAGCACCCTTTACCAGAGCAGCCTCTGCGCTGTAGTCCTTCTTGCCTGGAGCAAAGCTGGATGACAGTACCCAAACATAGCCGAACTTGTCTACATTGTGCAATGAGGTTTCCAGTGTTTCCATACCACCCATTGACAAACCTGCAATAGCACGGCTGTTGCGGTCGGTCAGTACACGGTAATTGCTCTCGATGAAAGGAATGATGTCGGTCATCATATCGCGTGCGAAGATTGGCACTTCACCCTGCATATCATTGGTCTGGATGGTACCGTTAGGCATAACCACAATCATTGGCTTCATCTTTCCTTCTGCCAACAGATTGTCCAAAATATCACCGGCTGCACCGGCAGTTGGCCATGAGGTGTCGGTGTCACCACCACCATGGATCAGATACAATACTGGCAACTTGTCCTTACCCTTCTCATAACCTGCAGGTGTCCAAACTCGCATGGTGCGGGTGGTGCCGATTTCCTTGCTCTGGTAGCTGCGGATGGCAACTGCACCGTGTGGAATATCCTTTCTGTAAGAGAAGAACTCATTGCTGCCCTTTGGCTCAACAACAGCTACTGGACGCATCTGAGTAGCCACATCGCTCTTTGGGTCAATGACAG
The DNA here is from genome assembly GCA_045628125.1 of Bacteroidaceae bacterium. Lineage (GTDB taxonomy): Bacteria > Bacteroidota > Bacteroidia > Bacteroidales > Bacteroidaceae > Minthousia. The sequence goes on along the minus strand of JAZQPA010000042.1, from coordinate 907 downwards.
TAACGCCATCAACGATAAATGAATAACGGTACAAGCCTGCCTTAACAGCTGGAACCTCGAAACTCCATACACCATTAGGCTGAACAACTGGTTCAACTGGAGTACCCCAAGGCATCATATCGCCGGAAAGCTGTACTTTGCGTGCTTTTGGTGCATAAATACTGAAAACGGTATTGCCGTTAGGTAAAACTCGAACACTCTGTAAGGTGTCGTTAGGAGTAGGGGTGCGACGGCCCTGAGCCGCAGCTGGAGTAGCCATTCCCAAAGCGAATGCTACACCCAATAGTAAACTCTTTTTAATCATGATGCGTCTTTGTTTGGTTAAAGTCCGACAAAATTACACTTATTCTTTGAATAACGCAACTTTTTGCTTATTTTTGCCACATAATACACATTAATTAATTAACTATGAAGAATTATTTTGATTTGACCGGCCGAGTTGCAATTGTAACTGGTTGTTCTACAGGTTTAGGTGTTCAGATGGCTCGTGCTTTGGCAAGCCAGGGTTGTAAGATTGTTCCAATTGCTCGTCGTATGGAGAAATTGGTGGAAGTTGCGAAGATGTTGACAGAGGAATTTGGTGTAGAGGCTTATCCTATCCGTTGCGATATTACCGATACTGAGATGGTTGAGGCTATGGTAAAGGAGACTTTGGATCACTTTGGCCGTATCGATATTCTGATTAACAATGCAGGTACTGGTGCTGTTGCTCCTGCAGAGGATATTACCGATGATCAGTTTGCTAACGAGATGAACATCGACCTGTTCGGTTCATTCAAGGTGGCTCGTGCTGTTGCTAAGCAGGCAATGATTCCTGCAAAGTTTGGCCGTATCATCAACATTGCTTCTATGTATGGTCTGGTAGGTAACAAGATTGCTCCAGCTTCACCATATCATGCTGCAAAGG
>JAZQPA010000041.1:0-1623 GCA_045628125.1 Bacteroidaceae bacterium | reverse complement strand
GGAACGGTATAGAGCACCACATTGCGGTGAATGCCGCTGTAAGGGAAGAAGTCGTAGTTGGATGCGGGAATGTTGCTCATCATGCTGGCACCACCTAAATTACCGGTTGGAATGCGGGTCGGTTTCAGCTCATTCTCCACCTGAACAGAAATGATATTGGTTCGACCGTACTGCACCAGTTGACTGATTTCCAAAGCGAATGGCAGATTGCCGCCCTCGTGCATACCAGCAGGATGACCGTTGATCCATACCTTAGCGGCATAGGATGCGGAACCGATGCGGATGTAAATTTTCTCGGTCTTCCAGCTCTGCGGAATGAAGGTCTTGGTCTCGTACCATGCGGTGCCCAGGTAATTGTGCAGCCCTTCTATCTGGTCGTTCCAACTTCCCGGAACAGCAATATTGGTGGCATCGGTCAATCCGTTGAACCACTGCTGGTTCTCGCCCACATTCTGCGGGTCGGTCTTGAAACTCCAGATACCGGAAATATCCATCTTATTGCGGTTGGCATTCTGCACCGGAGCCAACGATATGTCCTGAGGTTCTGCTTTCTTCCAGTCACCGGCAGCCTGTACGTTCAGCGCGCCCAAAAGGCCCAGGAACAATGCTGCCCATTTCATCTTGATTTTCATACGTATGATTTTTAAGGTTTACTTTCGCTTTCAAAGATACTCATAATTCGACAAAAAAGGGAAATACAGTCGCGAAAACTGAATTTCCCATATTTATTTTATTCCAATCGGCCCACGGCCTTCAGGTATTCAGTCTGATAGATACGATATTGCGTCTTCGCCTCGATCAGGTTGCTCTGTGCCTGCTGCCACTGGCTCTGCGCATCCAGCAGGTCGGTGAGTGTGGCCATAGACGCATCGTAACGCTCGTTCATGATGCGCAGGTTCTCGTCGTTCTGACGGGCTCCCTTCTCGGCAGTCTGTATCTGCAGGTAGCCGTTCTGCACATTGCTGATGGCATTGCGGGCCTGGATGTTCAGCAAACGAAGGTTACGCTGCTGCTCCAACTGCGCATTCTGAACGTCCAACTTGGCTTTCTTTATCTTCTTGCTTCCCTCGTTCCATCCGGAGATAGGCACACTCAGCATCACGCCCAGCATACCGCCTGTGTGGCTGATTTTCTGCTCGATAGGAATCATCTGACCCTCTACCTGGGTTACACCCTTCATCTTCAGGTTGCCCATGGTGGAATACGAGGCGATGCCCACCAGCGCCGGCATGTACTCGCCACGGGTCAGTTTAATCTGCTTCTCCTTGGCGGCAATGCCCTGACGCATCATGTTCACCTCGGGCAGTGCGGAGATGTCCTCATCCAATCCTTCCGGAGCGGTCACGGGGACCTCCACATCGGTAGGCACCACCTTGACATCCATGCCCAAGCCGATGGTATTGCTCAGCATCAGTCCGCACAGCTCGGCACCGGTCTGCGCCTTCTGCAAGTTGTACTCTATCTCGCTCTTCTTGGCCTCGATGCGGAGCAGGTCATTTCCTACGGCCATCTCGGCATCAACAGCCACCTTTACCTTATTATATAGGGCATCCATGTAGGTGACATAGGATTTCAGCATCTCCACCTTCTGCTGCACGGATACCAGCGACCAGTAGGCATTGT
>JAZQPA010000040.1:0-56169 GCA_045628125.1 Bacteroidaceae bacterium | reverse complement strand
GTGAGCATACCATCACCGTTCAGATTCCGCAAGGTGCTCCCGAGGGAGGCAGTAACAGTTACTGGTGCCTGTCCGGAACATTGATTTATTTTTGATACTTTAATGTCATTCTGAGCGTAGCCTAAAAGAAAATAGAATGTCATTCTGAGCGAAGCCTAAAAGAAAATAGAATGTCATTCTGAGCGAAGCGAAGAATCTTTTTATTGCGGAGCCCACTACTAGCCAGGAAAGATCCTTCGTTTCACTCAGGATGACAACAAAAAACATAAAAAGGAAAATGATTCGAACTATATTTACGGTCATTGTTTGTCTACTGGCCATGCCAGTATTTGCGCAGCGCATTCTGCCACAACCCGTTAAGGCGACAGTGGCAGAGGGCGCTGCTCCGTTTCAACTCACAGCACAGACCGTGCTGAAGGTGAACGATCAGGGCGAGTTTTACAATGAAATGTTTATGCTGCAGGGGTACATGCACCAGATGTTGGGACATGCCTTGCCGCAGTTAGGGGGAGGGAAGGCATTGAACGTGGTGAAGGTTTCCGGATGGGACCTGCCTGCCAATGCTTACCGATTGAAAGTGACTGCCGATACCATGACGCTGGAAGCCCAAACAGCTGAGGGTGCATGGTACGGCGTCCAGACCCTCCGTCAGCTGATGGAGGAGAGCACTGCCATTCCGCAGATGGAGATTACCGACTATCCGCAGTTTGAATGGCGCGGCCTGATGCACGACGTATCGCGTCATTTCTTCACACTGGAGTATCTGAAGCATCAGATCGACCTGCTGAGCCGTTACAAGATGAACAAGCTCCACCTGCACCTGACCGATGATCAGGGATGGCGCATGGAGATTAAGAAATATCCTGAACTGACCCAGAAGAGTGCATGGCGCACCTGGAACAACCAGGACAGCACCTGCATGGAAAAGCAGAAGGAGAATCCTTACCTGTACATTGACCCGCGTTTCGTGAGCGAGCGCGACGGACAGACGGTATATGGTGGTTACTACACTCAGCAGCAGTTGCGCGACCTGGTGGTCTACGCTGCCCAGCGCCACGTGGAGATTGTGCCCGAGGTGGACAGCCCGGGACACATGATGGCTGCCATCAGCTCGCATCCTGAGTTTACCGCAACCGGTTCGGCTGGTTGGGGAAGCACCTTCTCGGTGCCACTGAGTCCGGCCAACGAGAACGTGTTTACCTTTATCCAGGATGTGTTTGACGAGGTAATGGATGTCTTCCCTAGCCATTACATCCATATCGGTGCCGATGAGGTGGAGAAGACCACCTGGAAGGAGAGTCAGGCCTGTCAGGACCTGATGAAGCGCGAGGGCATTGCCACTCCTGAGGAGCTGCAGAACTGGTTTGTGATGCGTGTGAAGAACTACATTGCCGCCAAGGGCCGTGAGGTGATAGCTTGGGACGATGCTCTGGAGGGCGGCAAGATCAGTACCGATACTAACATCATGTACTGGCGCAGCTGGCTGGGAACCGTGCCTAACGAAGCCCGCGACAAGGGTCATAAACTGATTTTCACCACGGGTGATCCGTTCTACTTTGACCAGGTGGACAGCACCCTGTACAAGATTTACCATTTCCAGGATTTGCAGCAGGTATCTGCTCAGCACCGTGCCCTGACCATGGGTGCACAGGCCAACGTGTGGTGCGAGACCATCCCTAACGAGGATTGGGCTAACCACCTGATATGGCCCCGACTGCTGGGTGTGGCCGAACTGACATGGACACCTACCTCGCAGCGCAACTGGGAGGACTTCAAGGCCCGGGTGGCCGTTCAGCGTGAGTGGCTGAAGAAGGACGGGGTGTATGTGGCTCAGCCTTCTCCGGAACTGATTCCTACCGTGGTGACCAACCGGCAGGAGAAGTTTGTTCAGGTTTCGTTCGAGAGCGAGTTGGTGAATCCAGAAATCAGATATACCCTGGACGGCAAGGAGCCAACCCTGCAGTCCAAGCTCTATACCGGTCCTATCAAGGCCACCAAGCCGGTGGATGTCTGTGCCGCTGTGTTCCTGGACGGAAAGATGCAGCAGCCGGTGTTCCGCCGTCCGGCTTACTACCACAGTGGAGTGGGGGCTAAGGTGACTTACAACAAGAAGTGGAACAGCTCTTATCCGGCTGGAGGCGAGGAGGCACTGACCAACGGTATCCAGGGCCGCAACGAGGGTTATGGCGACGGCAACTGGCAGGGCTTTACCAGCGACCTGGATGTGGTGGTGGATCTGCAGCAGGTGCGTAAGGTGAAGAGCGTGGGCATGCGTTTCATGCAGGCCATCGGCCCGGGCGTGTATATGCCGGGACAGGTGGAGGTGAGCGTATCGGCCGACGGACAGAACTTTGCTCCGGCGTTTACCGTGAAGAACGAGGTGAGCCCAGAGGAGAAGGGTACTATCCTGCGCAACTTCAAGGGTAATGTGAAGAACGGTGCCAAGGTGCGCTACATTCACATTAAGGCTACTAACGACCGCCACCAGTTTATCTTTACTGATGAGATTATTATTGAATAACATATAGACACTAAAACAATACCAAAAATATGAAGAACATTAGACTTACAGCAGCAGTGGTTGCTTGCTTGAGTTGCCTGTCTGTTTCAGCTCAGGTGGAGGAAGCTGGCAACAGCTTTGTTCATCAGCATGAAATGAACGGCTACATTGCACCTACCGATCCGGCGGTGCTGAAGAAACTGGATGAGTGGCAGGACTTGAAGTTCGGCGTACTGTTTCATTGGGGATTGTATTCCATCCCGGGTATCTGCGAGAGTTGGCAGATCTGTTCCGAGGACTGGATTACCCGTCCGAAAGGTTTTACTTATGAGAGCTATAAGCGCTGGTATTGGGAGTTGAACGCATCGTTCAATCCTTTGGCATTCAATCCTCAGCAGTGGGCTGACGTGATGGATGATGCCGGTATGAAATATATGATTTTCACCACCAAGCATCACGATGGCTTCTGTATGTTTGATTCCAAATATACCGATTTCAGCACCGCTCATGCTCCTTTGTTCGAGGGCAATCCTAAGAGCGATGTGGCTAAATATGTGTTCGATGCTTTCCGTGAGAAGGATTTCTGGATCGGTTGCTATTTCTCTAAGCCAGACTGGCACAGCCAGTGGTTCTGGAACGATTACTATGCTACCTCAGGCCGCGGCCGCAACTATAAGCTGGATTCTGACGAGCACAAGCAGTGGTGGGAGAACTACCGCCAGTTCTGCAAGAACCAGTTGACCGAGCTGACCGAGAACTACGGTAAGTTTGATATCCTGTGGTTGGATGGCGGCTGGGTAAAGGCTGAGGATGTTTATCTGGAGGAGGTGCTGCAGAAGGCACGTTCCGGTATGCATCCGGGCTTGATCTCTGTAGACCGTGCCATGAAGACCAAGTGGGAGAACTACCAGACTCCTGAGCGTTCTATCCCTGAGGTTCAGCTGAACTACCCATGGGAGAGCTGCATCACCCTGAGCCACGCCTGGGGTTGGGATCCATCGGCTAAGTTTAAGTCGCCTGCTACCGTAGTAGGTCTTCTCTCTGAGATCTGCGCCAAGGGTGGTTGCTTGTTGCTGGGTGTAGGCCCTACTCCTCAGGGTCTGATTCAGGACGAGGTAATCGAGAGCCTGAAGCCAGTGGGCGAGTGGCTGCGCAAGAACGGCGAGGCTATCTACTCAACCCGCACCACACCTATCTATACCAATACCGAGAAGAACGTATGGTTCACCGCTAACAAGGACGGCAAGAACCTGTACGCTATCGTTCCTCAGAACGACGAGACCGGTCTGCCTGCCACCATCACCTGGGACGGCAACGAGCCAGTGAAGGGCAGCAAGATGATTGATGTGGCTACCAAGAAGGCTGTGAAATATGTTACTGTAAACGGAAAGACTACCGTTACCCTGCCTGCCGGCACCAACGGTGTAGCACTGAAGTTTACTGTTAAGAAGTAAGAATATGAAAATGATCAAATATACATCTGCCGCTCTGCTGATGTGCGGAGCCCTGGCATTGACCTCTTGCGGCGGCAATGATGCCGTGCAACTGGATGAGATTGATTACACCCAGTATGTGAACCCATTCATCGGTACTGTGGGTACCGGTCATACCTTCCCTGGTGCCTGCGTGCCATTCGGTATGATTCAGACCAGCCCTGTGACTGGTGCTGTGGGTTGGGATTACTGCTCTGAGTACATTCACACCGATAACGAGATCTGGGGCTTCTCGCAGGAGCACCTGAACGGAACCGGTTGCATGGACCTGGGTGATGTGCTGGTAATGCCTGTTACCGCACGCGAGAACCGTGAGAACTACCACAGTACATTCAACCACGACACCGAGACTGCCCGTCCAGGCTACTACAGCGTGGATCTGGACCAGACCGGCGTAAAGGCTGAGCTGACCGCTACCGGTCATGTGGCTTATCACCGCTATACATATAATAAGGTGGACGAGGCAGCTGTGCTGCTCGACCTGCAGCACGGTCCGGCATGGAACGAGAACCAGTATCACTCACACGTGCTGGAGTGCGAGGTGAACAAGGATAACGACCACACCATCAGCGGCCACATCAAGAATTCGGTTTGGGTGACCAAGGATGTATACTTCGTAGTGGAGTTCAACAAGGCATATACCGGTATTGAGGACCTGCCACTGATGGAGACCGAGAAGGGCAACCGCATGGTGGTTTCTTTCCCAATGGAGAAGGGTGAGCAGCTGGAGGTGAAGATTGCCCTGTCATCCAGCTCAATCGAGGGAGCCAAGAAGAACCTGGCAGCCGAGTTGCCTGAGTGGAACTTCGATGCTACCGTGGCTAATGCCAGCAAGACCTGGAACGAATATCTGTCACGCATTCAGGTGACCGGTACCGAGGAGCAGAAGCAGAACTTCTATACCAGTTTCTATCACGCTATGATCCAGCCAAACAACATTGCTGATGTGGACGGTATGTACAAGAACGCCAAGGGCGAGGTGGTTAAGGCTGATAACAACGTGTTCTACAGCACTTTCTCATGCTGGGATACTTATCGTGCAGCACACCCATTCTACACCATCGTGATGAGCGACAAGGTGGACGGTATGGTCAGCTCACTGGTCAGCCAGGCCGAGGTTCAGGGCTTCCTGCCTATCTGGGGCCTGTGGGGTAGAGAGAACTACTGTATGGTGGCCAACCACGCCGTATCTATCGTGGCAGAGGCTTACCACAAGGGTTTCCGCGGCTTTGATGCCGAGCGTGCCTTCCAGGCTATCAAGGACACTCAGACCAAGAGCCATAAGCTGAAATCGGACTGGGAGCAGTACATGCAGTACGGCTATCTGGCAACCGACAAGACCGAGGCTGAGTCAGTATCTTCTACCCTGGAGAGTGTTTATGACGACTATGCAGCATGGGATATGGCTACCCTGATGGGTAAGACCGAGGATGCCGCTTACTTTGCAAAGCGCAAGGATTTCTATAAGAACCTGTTTGATAAGGAGACCGGCTTTATGCGTCCACGCCTGAGCGACGGTACCTGGAAGACTCCATTCGACCCAGCCGGTCTGGCTCATGCAGAGAGTAGCGGCGGCGACTATACTGAGGGTAACGCATGGCAGTACACCTGGCACGTGCAGCACGATGTTCCGGGCCTGATTGAGCTGATGGGCGGTGAGGAGCCATTCCTGGCTAAGCTGGATACCTTCTTCAACACCAAGCTGGAGAGCACCCTGAGCGATGTGACCGGTCTGATTGGCCAGTACGCTCACGGCAACGAGCCAAGCCATCACGTGGCTTACCTGTATGCACTGGCCGGCAAGCCAGAGCGCACCCAGGAGCTGATCCGTGAGATCTTCGACACCCAGTACTCTCCACGTCCTGACGGTCTGTGCGGTAACGACGACTGCGGTCAGATGTCAGCATGGTACATGCTGTCTGCCATGGGCTTCTATCCTGTAAACCCAGTAGGTGGCCAGTACGTGTTCGGTGCTCCTCAGATGGAGAAGTTCGTGCTGAACCTGCCTAACGGAAAGACATTCACCATCGAGGCTGAGAACCTGAGCAAGGAGCATCTGTATGTGGATAAGATTTACCTGAATGGTAAGGAGTATACCGAGAAATGCATCAATCACGAGGATATCGTGAAGGGTGGTACTTTGAAATATGTAATGAAGTAATACTTCCCCCTGTCATTCTGAGCGTAGCGAAGAATCTTTCTAGACCGGACGGCATACTCGCGAGGCAAGATCCTTCGTTTCACTCAGGATGACAAAAAGAAAAAGATAATATGAGTAAATTAAAAAACATAGCATTGCTGTCACTGGGCCTGATGATGGGCAGCCAGGCTTTTGCACAGTCTGCACTGACCACCGATACCGGTGAGGCATATCACAAGCGAATGGAATGGTTTGGCAAGGCCAAGCTGGGTATTTTCATCCACTGGGGTATCTATGCTGTGGATGGGGTTTCGGAGAGCTGGTCGTTCTACAACAACTACCTGCCTTACGACAAGTACATGGCACAGGCCAAGAAGTTCACCGCCAGCAAGTACAACCCTAAGGAATGGGTGGACCTGATTGAGCAGAGCGGTGCGCAGTACACCGTCATCACCACCAAGCACCACGACGGATTTGCGCTGTGGGATACCAAGGTGGGCAACCTCAGTGCCAAGAAGTCGTCGGCTGCCAAGCGCGACCTGCTGACTCCTTTTGTGGATGAGGTGAAGAAGCGTGGCAACCTGCGTCTGGGTCTGTACTACTCGCTGCTGGACTGGAGCCGCGACGACTATCCTAACAAGACCAAGACCGAGAGCCGCTATGTCATCAAGGACGATCCTGCACGATGGGAGAGTTTCAAGAAGTTCAACTTCGGTCAGCTGAACGAGTTGAGCACCCAGTATAACCCTGACCTGTACTGGTTTGACGGCGACTGGGAGCAGGATGGTGAGACCTGGGATGCCAAGGGCATCATCAACCAGTTGCGCACCGCCAATCCGAATGTGATTGTGAACGGCCGTATTCCGGGCTATGGCGATTACTCTACCCCAGAGCAGGGTGTGCCAGTGGTACGTCCGGAGAGCAAGTACTGGGAACTGTGCTACACCATGAACGACTCATGGGGCTACCAGCATAACGACAAGAACTTCAAGACCCCTCAGATGCTGCTCCGCTCGTTTGTGGACTGCATCAGCATGGGCGGTAACATGCTGCTGGACTTTGGTCCTAAGGCCGACGGTACCATCCCTGAGGAAGAGGTGGCCATCCTGAAGGAGTTCGGCCGCTGGACCAACAAGCACAAGGAGGCTATCTATGATACCCGTGCGGGTATTCCGGGTGAGCACTTCCGCGGCGGCTATACCGCTCTGAATCAGGAGGGTGACATCCTGTATCTGTACATTCCTAACAAGCCTAACGGTCCTATTGAGCTGAAGGGTATTGCCAACAACGTGAACCGCGTGTGGGTGGTAGGCAACGGCTCTATGCTGAACTATAAGGTATACAACAAACTGTATTGGAGCGCTGTTCCTGGCATCGTGTACATCGATGTGCCTGAGCATGTTCAGGACGAGCAGATTACCGTGCTTGCGGTACTGCTGGACGGCCCAATTAAACTGTACCGTGGCGAAGGCCAGGTGATTACTGCTAATTAATCATTTCCCCTTTGTCATCCTGAGCGTAGCGAAGCGCTCGAACTTGTTCGCTCTCGAAGTGAAACGGAGAGAGAATCTTACCTCGCGAGGAAAGATTTCTCACATTCGTTCGAAATGACAGAAATGATGAAAAATTAAGAAACAGAAGATTGAATATGAAAAAAATAACATTAGCCCTGTTGGTGGCAGGTGCTGCTCTGTCGGCCTGCACCCAGAAGAAGAGCATGGAGAACCATGTAGAGGGTAATATCTTTGAGACTTACGAGCGTTTCCTGACCGAGCCTTACGGCTATGTAGCCAACAAGGCTGCCGGTGAGATTAAGGTGGACGGTATCCTGGACGAGGCTGACTGGCAGAATGCGCCATTCACCGAGGACTTTGCCGACATCAGCGGTGAGGGTTTCCCAACTCCTCGATTCAAGACCAACGCCAAGATGCTGTGGGACGACAACTATCTGTACATTGGTGCAGAACTGGAGGAGCCAAGCATCTGGGCCGACCTGGTGCAGCGTGATACCATCGTATATTACAACCATGATTTCGAGGTATTTATCGATCCTGATGGTGATGGCCAGAACTACTTCGAGGTAGAGACCAATGCCCGTGAGACCGTCTTCGACCTGTTTGTTCAGAAGCCATACCGTGCACTGACCCGTGCCTTTGTTACTTTCGCTTGGGACTGCCCAGGACTGAAGCTGAAGACTCATCTGAACGGTACCATGAACAACCCTAAGGATGAGGATAAGGGCTGGAGCGTGGAGATTGCCATCCCTCGTGAGGCCATTGCAGCCGAGTTTGACAACTACCTGCAGGCAGGCAACTACTTGCGCGTTGGTTTCAGCCGCGTGGAGTGGCAGACCGAACTGGACGAGACCGGTGCCATCCGTCGCAAGAAGGGTGAGGACGGCAAGTTCCTGCCTGAGGACAACTGGACCTGGCCTTCTACCGGTATGATTGCCATGCACATGCCTGAGCGCTGGGGTTATGTATACCTGTCTGACAAGGCCGGTGAGAAGTTCCAGATGCCTGCTTACCGCCCTGTGGAGCGCCTGTTGTGGGCCATGTTCTACGAGCAGGAGAAGCAGATGGAGAAGAACGGTGCTTACCTGAGTTGCCCTAAGTGCTTCAACCTGCCAGCTGAAGAGGTGGCTAAGTTGCCTGCAGGCAGCGATATCAAAGTAGAGGCTACCGCAAATCATTTCGAGATTACTGTCACCGCAGCCGACGGCAGTTCGATGAGCATCGACCAGAACGGCTATGTGTGCAAGAGAGAAGCTAAGAAATAATAAACCAAAAATACCAAAAGAATGAAAAAGTTATTGGGGGCAGCATGTGCCCTGATGTTGATGGCATCCTGCGCTAACCAGGAGCCTGCAGCACCAACCGTTCCTGCATACGGATGGACCGGTTGGGGTGAGAACACTACAGAGGAGACTTTAAAGGCCGACTTCGAGTCTTGGAAGAACCACGGTCTGGTAGGTGTGTGCCTGAATGTGGGCATGGACACCGAGAAGGCTAAGATTGGTGCCAAGGTGGCACACGAGCTGGGTATGGAATTCCACGCTTGGGCTCCATCCATGATCCAGAACGGATGCGATTCCACCTGGTATACCGTAAACCGTTACGGTGAGTCTGCTTTCAACAAGGAGAAGCGTGCTTACGTAGAATATTACTCTACACTTGACCCACATAACCCTGCTGTTGTACAGTTCATGGTAGACAAGTACTCAGCACTGGCCGATATTCCTGAGGTTGATTATGTGCAGTTCGACTACATCCGCTATGCTGATGTCATTCTATCTGAGGGTTTGTGGGACAAGTATAAGGGCAAGATTGACCACGAGTGGCGCGACGCTGAGGGTCATGTTCACGAGTACCCAGGTGCAGACTACTGCTACTGCGACGACTGCTGCGCTGACTTCCTGGCTAAGACCGGTATCGATATCAAGGCCAAGATTGCTGAGGGTGTTGACCCATCTACCATTCAGGAGTGGGCTCAGTTCCGCTGCGACAACGTGACCAACCTGGTGAACAAGGTGGTTGAGGCTATCCACGCTAAGGGCAAGAAGGTCAGTGCCGATGTATTCCCTGGTCCTAAGAGCCACGCTGTGAAGATGGTTCGTCAGGAGTGGAACAAGTGGAACGTGGATATGTTCCTGCCTATGAACTATAACGACTTCTATCTGAAGCCAGCATCATGGTTGTACGAGATTACCAAGGAAGAGGTGGAGAGCACCGACAAGCCTATCCTGAGCGGTCTGTTCATCTGCCGCGAGTGGAAGCGTAAGCTGGAGCTGGATGATCCTGAAGATTCAGGTTTGGTTCCATCCGAGATTGGCGAGGCTATCTCTGGTGCCATGAAGGCAGGTGCTGCCGGTATCTGTCTGTTCACTCCAAACGATATGACCGAGGAGCATTGGGCAGAGTTCGACAAGGCTATTCGTGCTAAGTATTGACAACAGTCAACAGTCAACAGACAACGGACATGAAAAAACTATTCCTAACCATAGCTGTGGCGGCATTAGCCTTGTTCACATCCTGCTCAGGTGGCGGTGATCACTTTATCAGTGACAGCGCCTTCATGAAGCAGGTTCAGCAGGACCTGGAGGCCAAGCAGAAGCAGTTGCCTAACGGCGACTTCTTCAGCATCCTGCAGAACGAGGGACTGACCACTTATGAGAAAGAGGCACTGCAGTTCCTGTATGCCTATATGCCAGAGAGTGATATCGTGGACCAGACCGGCGATTTCTTCCTGAAGAACGTGCAACTGACCCAGCAGGCCGTCAATGAGATGCCTTGGGGCAAGCAGCTGGACGAGAGCCTGATCCGCTATTTTGTATTGCCACTGCGTGTGAACAACGAGCCTCTGGATATGGCTCGCGAGGTGTTCTACGGTGAACTGAAGGACCGTGTGAAGAACCTGTCGCTGCTGGATGCCATCATCGAGGTGAATCACTGGTGCCACGAGAAGATGGTCTACACCCCAAGTGACGGCCGTACCAGCAGCCCATTGCAGTCGCTGCGTACCGCTTATGGCCGCTGCGGTGAGGAAAGTACCTTCTGCGTAGCAGCCTTGCGTTCGGTAGGTATCCCTGCCCGTCAGGTCTATGCTCCACGTTGGGCACACACCGACGATAACCACGCTTGGGTTGAGGCATGGGTGGACGGTGGCTGGCACTTCCTGGGTGCCTGCGAGCCAGAGCCAGTGCTGGATCTGGGTTGGTTCAACGCCCCAGCCAGCCGAAGCATGCTGATGCACACCAAGGTATTCGGCAACTATAACGGCGCCGAGGAGGTGATGGTTCACCAGCAGAACTTTACTGAAATCAATGTCATCGACAACTATGCACAGAGTGCCCGCATGGATGTGGCTGTAGTGGATGCTGCAGGCAAGCCAGTGGAGGGTGCCAAGGTAGAGTTCAAGGTGTACAACTATGCCGAGTTCTATACCGTAGCTACCAAGTACACCGACAAGGAGGGTAAGACCTTCCTGTCATCCGGTCTGGGTAACCTGCTGGTATGGGTAAGCAAGGACAATAAGTTCGGTTATGAAAAGCTGTCGTTCGGCAAGGAGAAGGAAAAGACCGTAACCCTGAGCCATGAGGCCGGTGAGGTTTGCGAGCTGGATCTGGACATCGTTCCTCCTCCTGTACACTTCGACAAGCCAAACGTAACCCCAGAGCAGCGTGCCAACAACGATAAGCTGATGGCCCGTGAGGACAGCATCCGCAATGCCTATGTGGCTACCATGATGAATCATGCCAAGGCTGCTGCCTGGGCTGCAGAGAATCAGCTGGATAGCGCAGTGGTGGCTCCAATGCTGGAGAAGAGCCGCGGCAATCATCCTGCCATCACCGGTTACCTGAAGGGTGCCGCTGACAAGGCGCTGGCTGTGGCACTGCTGAAGACCGTATCGGCCAAGGACCTGCGTGACGTTCCTCAGGAAGTCATTGAGAACCACCTGACCAATACCACCCGTCTGGAAGGTGTGAGCGAGGAGATGTTCAATCAGTATGTGCTGTGCCCACGCGTAGAGCTGGAGCAGCTGACCTGCTACAAGCCATTCTTCCAGCAGGCCATCGAGGCTGAGGCAGCAAAGACCTATCAGGCCGATCCAGCCCAGCTGGTACTGTGGGTAAAGGATAACATCAAGTTGGACGATGCTGTGAATGAGACCAGCGTTCCTGTATCCCCTATGGGTGTATGGAAGGCTAAGGTGGCTGACACCCGTTCACGTGCCATCTTCTTCGTATCCGTATGCCGCAGCTTGGGTATCCCTTCACGTCTGGACCCTGTAAACGGCAAGGTACAGTACCTGAAGGAGAATGCATGGGTGGATGTGGACTTTGAGAAGGGCCAGAGCGAGATGAGCAAGGGTACCGTTCAGTTGGCTTACACAGCCACTCCTGAGATGAAGAACCCACGTTACTATACCCACTTTACCCTGTCGAAGTTTGAAAACGGTACCTTCCAGTTGCTGGATTTCACCGGAGGTGATACCGACATGGGCGACGGCTCTGACCTGGAGTCCATGCGCAAGGGCCTGACCCTGGACGAGGGTTACTATCAGCTGTGCAGCGGTACCCGTCAGCCAGACGGTTCCGTACTGAGCCACCTGTCATACTTCAACGTGAAGAAGGGTGAGACCACATCCCTGAATCTGGTGATGCGTCCAAGCAACGCCGGCAAGCAGGAGATTGGTAAGCTGGATGCGGCGCTGACCTTCCAGCCACTGGTGCTGGAGGACAAGACCATCGCCAAGAAAGAGGATGGCCAACAGGCACTGAAGGACGCTAAGGAAGGCTATTATATCGCAGTGGTTCTGGGTGTGAACGAGGAGCCAACCAATCATGTACTGCGTGACATTGCTACCCTGAAAGCCGACTTTGAGCAGTGGGGACAGCCTATCTATATGTTCTTCCCTGGTGCCGAGCAGCTGGCTAAGTTCCGTCTGCAGGACTTCCCAGGTCTGCCTTCTACCATCCAGTACGGTCTGGACAAGGAGGTGGTACTGCAGAAGGCCATGGCCGAGGGCGGTCAGTTGGGTGACCCAGACCAGTTGCCTATCGTGGTACTGGCCAACACCGACGGCCGTGTATTCTTTGCTTCACAGGGCTACACCATCGGTATGGGTGAGCAGCTGATGAAGGTGGTACATAATCTGAATAAGTAACTTTAACATATGCCATTGTAGCGGTGAATGCCGCTGCAATGGCTTTTCCTATTCATGAAAAACATCTTACTTAAAGCATTGGCATGCGCTGCTCTGTTAACCTGCACCATGCCAGCCGACGCACAGAAGAAAAAGGCTGCACTTCCTGATCCCAAGGAGGTGGGATTGGCCAGCATCAGCCGCTCCACAGCCGAATCCATCATCGAATTCCTGGCTTGTGACGAGTTGGAAGGCCGTGAGTCCGGCTACAACGGAGCCAATATTGCCAGCCGATACATCGCATCCGAACTGAAGAAGATGGGCATCCAGCCCCTGCTGAAGGAAGGCTATTACCAGCCCTTCTCGGCCTATAGCCCAGACCGCCAGACCCGCAAGCGCTTTGAGGTGCATCCGGATTCCATCAGCAAGATGATGGGTGGGGTACACCGCAAACTGAATATGCGCAACGTGCTGGGCATGATTCCGGGCGAGCGCAGCAACGAATATGTGATTGTTGGTGCGCACTTCGACCACCTGGGACTGGACACCGCCCTGGATGGCGACCAGATCTATAACGGTGCCGACGATAATGCGTCGGGTGTGAGTGCCGTGCTGCAGATAGCCAAGGCCTTTCTGGCTAGCGGCAAGAAGCCGATGCGTAACGTCATCTTTGCCTTCTGGGACGGTGAGGAGCGCGGATTGCTGGGCTCGAAATACTTCACCCAGAACTGTCCGTTCATCGGTCAGGTGAAGAGCTACCTGAACTTTGACATGATAGGCCGTAACAACAAGCCCGAGGACCCAAGCTACATGGTGTATTTCTACACCGCATCGCATCCGGCTTTCGGCGACTGGCTGAAGGATGACATTGCCCGCTATGGCCTGAATCTGAACCCCAGCTACCGTGCCTGGGACAATCCGGTGGGCGGAAGTGACAATGCTTCGTTCGCACTGAAGAATATCCCTATCCTGTGGTACCATACCGATGCCAATCCCGACTATCATGCACCGGGCGACCATGCCGACCGTCTGAACTGGGAAAAAGTGGTGGATATCACCAAGGCTTCCTATCTGAATGCCTGGAACATGGCGAATGTGGAAGAATACTAAAAAAGTGAGGCGAAAGTTGGCACTGAGGACTATTTTTCTTATTTTTGTAACCTGTATAAAAATGTAAGTTATGAAAAATACATCTTGGAAACATTTCCTTCTGGCTGGTTTGGGACTGATGACTGCCGGCGCTATCAAGGCGCAGGCTCCTGTACTTCCTGTACCAGAGCCTAAACAGGTGGAATGGCAGAAGATGGAGACCTATGCCTTTGTGCATTTTGGACTGAATACATTCAACGACAGGGAATGGGGCTATGGCGATTCCGACCCTGCCACCTTTAATCCCACCCGTCTGGACTGCGAGCAGTGGGTCCGTACCTTCAAGGAGGCCGGACTGACCGGCGTGATTCTGACTGCCAAGCACCATGACGGCTTCTGTCTGTGGCCTACCCAGCTGACTGAATACTGCATCCGCAATACCCCGTATCTGGGCGGTAAGGGTGATGTGGTAGGCGAGTTGTGCGAGGCCTGCAAGAAATATGGTATCAAGTTTGCCGTATATCTGTCGCCATGGGACCGCAACCATGCCGATTACGGCACACCGGCCTATGTGGACTACTACCACAAGCAGCTGCGCGAGCTGATGACCAACTACGGCGAGGTGTTTGAGGTATGGTTTGACGGTGCAAACGGCGGTGACGGCTATTACGGCGGTGCCAAGGAGAGCCGTACCATCGATCGCAGAAACTACTATAACTATCCTAAGATTTACGAGATACTGGATGAGCTGCAGCCCAATGCAGTCATCTTTGGTGATGGCGGTCCGGGTTGCCGCTGGGTAGGTAACGAGGGCGGTTACGCCAGTCCTACCAACTGGGCTTTCCTGCGCAAGGGCGAGGTCTATCCGGGCTATCCGAACTATCGCGAGTTGCAGTACGGTCATGCCGACGGCAACCAGTGGGTACCAGCCGAGTGCGACGTATCCATCCGTCCGGGATGGTTCTATCATCCGGAGGAGGACGACAAGGTAAAGACTCCCGAACAGCTGGCCGACCTGTACTACCGTAACGTGGGCCATAACGGAACCTTCCTGCTGAACTTCCCGGTGAACCGTGAGGGACTGGTATCGAAGACCGATTCCATCAATGCGGTGAAGTTCCATCAGATTATCCAGAAAGAGTTGGGTAACGACCTGCTGAGAGGACTGAAGGCTAAGGTATCCAACAGCCGCAAGGGCCATGATGCCATGGCGCTGACCGACAGCGATTACGATACCTATTGGGCTACCGAGGACGGTGTGACCAGCGGCAGCATAGAATACCGCTTCCCTAAGGCCGTGAAGATAAACCGCATGATGCTGCAGGAGTACATTCCGCTGGGTCAGCGTGTGAAATCATTCACCGTGGAATACATGGACGGCAAGGACAACTGGAAACTGGTCCAGTTGAACGAGGAGACCACCACCATCGGCTACAAGCGTCTGCTGCGCTTCCCAACCGTTGAGGCCAAGCGTCTGCGCGTCACCATCAACGATGCCCGCGGCCCTATCGTCATGAACCGTGTGGCTGCCTTCTGGGGTGGCGAGGGCAGTGATGACATCTTCCAGGTAAAGAACACCAACTACAACAGCTCAAAATATACCATGGTAGGTGTATCGGCCGAGGAGTCAAACAAGGCTGTGGACAAGAACGAGGCTACCACCTGCTATGTGGACGGCGACCATATACTGATTGATCTGGGATCGGCAAAACCTGTTACTTCGGTTTACTACCTGCCTGACCAGAGCGAGCAGAACAACGGCATCATAGCCAACTATGAGCTGTATGCCGGAGTGGACGAGAAGAGTGTGAATACCCTGCTGGCCAAGGGCGAGTTCTCGAACATTGAGCATAATCCTATCCGCCAGGAGATACATTTCGCTCCACAGGTGGCACGCTACCTGCTGCTGAAATCCACCAAGACCCTGCATGCTGCCAACGACAGACTGGGTGTGGCCGAGCTGGGTGTGATAGAACCATAACACTGAATCCTGAAAAGGGTTACGAAACCTGAAAACAAATAAGACTATGAAACTGAGAAAAATCGGAGTTATTGCCCTGCTTTTGGCCTGCGGTCTGACCGCCAGCGCCCAGCAGGCACTGTATAAGAATGC
The DNA here is from genome assembly GCA_045628125.1 of Bacteroidaceae bacterium. Taxonomy (GTDB): domain Bacteria; phylum Bacteroidota; class Bacteroidia; order Bacteroidales; family Bacteroidaceae; genus Minthousia. The sequence goes on along the minus strand of JAZQPA010000040.1, from coordinate 40,189 downwards.
CAAGGCATCGGTGGAAGACCGTGTGAACGACCTGGTGGGACGCATGACCGTAGAGGAGAAAATCGGTCAGTTGCTGTGTCCGCTGGGCTGGCCCATGTACGAGAAGACAGCCAAGGGCGTGCAGCCATCCGAGCTGTTTGTGAAGCGCATGAGCGAGGCACCTATCGGTGGATTCTGGGCTGTGCTTCGCGCCGACCCATGGACCCAGAAGACCCTGGAGACCGGTCTGAATCCTGAGCAGAGTGCCAAGGCACTGAATGCCCTGCAGAAATATGCCGTAGAGCAGACCCGTCTGGGTATTCCAATCCTGTTTGCCGAGGAGACCCCTCACGGCCACATGGCCATCGGAACCACCGTGTTCCCAACCGCTCTGAGCCAGGCCAGCACCTTTGATACCGACCTGATGTTCAAGATGGGTCAGGCCATGGGTGAGGAGGTACGTGTACAGGGTGCCCACGTGGGTTACGGTCCTGTGGTGGACATTGCCCGTGAGCCACGCTGGAGCCGTATGGAGGAGACTTTCGGTGAGGATCCTGTGCTGACCGGTATCCTGGCCACTGCTATCGTAAAGGGTATGCAGGGAACCGACATCAAGGACGGTAAGCATGTTTTCTCAACCCTGAAGCACTTTGCCGCTTACGGTGTGCCAGAGGGTGGTCTGAACGGTGAGCAGGCTGTGATTGGTAAGCGTGCCCTGTTCAGCGAGTATATCCCACAGTTCAAGCGCATCATCAAGGAGGCTAACGTGGGCAGCATCATGACATCCTATAACACCATCGACGGTGAGCCATGTACCGGCAGCCACTTCCTGCTGACCGAGACACTGCGCGACAAGTGGGGTTTCAATGGTGCCATCTATTCCGACCTGCAGAGTATTGAGGTGATGAATACCCGCCATCATGTGGTGGAGAACTGGGAGGATGCCGGTGCGCTGGCTGTGAAGGCCGGTGTGGACATCGACCTGGAGGGCAACTCATTCAGTCTGCTGAAGGGTGCTCTGGAGAAGGGTAATGTAACCATGGGCGACATTGACCGTGCCGTTAAGAACGTGCTGAGCCTGAAGTTCCGTCTGGGCCTGTTCGAGAACCCATACGTGGATCCTGCCGTAGCCAAGAAGGTGGTGGGCAGTGCAGCTCATAAGGAGATTGCCCGTGAGGTGGCCCGCAAGGGTGTGGTTCTGCTGAAGAACGACGGTCTGCTGCCATTGAAGAAGGACATCAAGAAAATTGCCGTTATCGGCCCGAATGCCGATATGATCTATAACCAGTTGGGTGACTATACCTCACCACAGCCACGTGCTGCTGTCAGCACCGTGCTGGACGGTGTGAAGGCCAAGTTGCCTAACGCTCAGGTCAGCTACGTGAAGGGCTGCGCCATCCGTGATGTATCCCAGACCAATATCGAGGCTGCTGTGGCTGCTGCCAAGGCTGCCGAGGTAACCGTACTGGTAGTGGGTGGTTCCAGTGCCCGCGACTTTGAGACCGAGTACATGTCGACCGGTGCAGCCATTGCTCCAACCAATGCCATCTCGGATATGGAATGCGGTGAGGGTAACGACCGTGTGGACCTGCACCTGATGGGTGACCAGGAGAAGCTGATGACTGCTCTGCTGGATGCAGGCGTGAAGATGGTGGTGGTATACATCGGTGGCCGTCCATACGACATGAACATTGCCAACGACCGTGCCAATGCACTGTGCACCGCATGGTATCCTGGCGGTCAGGGTGGTATCGGTATTGCCGACGTACTGTTCGGTGACTATAACCCAGCCGGCCGTCTGCCGGTCAGCGTGCCACGCAACGTGGGCCAGTTGCCTGTTCACTACTCCAAGCGTCCTGCCCACAACTATGTGGACAGCCCTGAGGCACCTCTGTTCTCGTTCGGCTATGGCTTGAGCTATACCAAGTTTGAGTACAGCGACCTGCAGCTGCAGCCAGGCAATGGAAAGGATGTTTACCAGACCGTATCATTCAATGTAAAGAACGTGGGCGACTGCGACGGTGAGGAAGTGGCACAGTTGTACATCAACGATGAGTTCAGCTCGGTGGAGACTCCACACAAGCTGCTGAAGAACTTCAAGCGAGTAGCCCTGAAGAAGGGAGAGAGCCAGCGCATCACCTTCCAGTTGGGCTTTGACGACCTGTCACTGTACAACCTGCAGATGCAGGAGGTGGTAGAGCCGGGAACCTTTGCCGTGATGGTAGGCGCAGCCTCAAACGACATCCGTCTGAAAGATAAATTCGAAATTAAATAACATTAAAAACAATCACAATTATGAGATTAATTATTGAGCCTGATTATCTGTCCCTGTCACGCTGGGCAGCTAACTATGTAGCCGCAAAGATTAATGCTGCTAACCCTACTCCAGAGAAGCCATTCAAGTTGGGTTGCCCAACCGGTTCTTCACCTCTGGGCCTGTACAAGGGTCTGATTGAATTATATAAGAAGGGTCAGGTTTCTTTCGAGAACGTCATCACCTTCAATATGGATGAGTATGTAGGTCTGCCTGAGGATCATCCAGAGAGCTACCACTCTTTCATGTGGAAGAACTTCTTCAGCCATATCAATATCAAGAAGGAGAACGTACACATCCTGAACGGTAATGCTGAGGACCTGAGAAAGGAGTGCGCTGAGTATGAGCAGGCTATCCAGGATGCAGGCGGTATCGACCTGTTCATGGGTGGTATCGGTCCTGACGGCCACATCGCTTTCAACGAGCCAGGTTCATCCCTGACCTCACGTACCCGTATCAAGGATCTGACCAGCGATACCATCATCGCTAACTCACGTTTCTTCGGTTATGATCTGGATCTGGTTCCACGCACCGCTCTGACTGTAGGTGTAGGCACCATCATGGATGCTAAGGAAGTGCTGATTGTGTGCAACGGCCACAACAAGGCCCGTGCATTGCAGGCAGCTATCGAGGGTGGTGTGTCACAGATGTGGACCATCAGCGCCCTGCAGATGCATCAGCGTGCCATCATCGTTTGTGACGAGACCGCTTGCGATGAGCTGAAGGTTTCTACCTACCGTTATTTCAAGGATATCGAAAAGGATAATTTGTAATATGCTTAGAACGAATTTAAGTTCACAGATTTCACTCGATCAGATATCAACCAAATACTATAAGCCACAGAACGCCGTAGAGCGTTCTGTGCTTACTTGTTTTGAGAAGATACCTGTAGACATCTTCGCCACTCAGGAGGACGGAATCCGTGAGGTGGCAGGTAACATTGCCGCCCTGATCAAGCAGCGTCAGCGCGAGGGCCGTTTTTGTGTGATCGGTGCAGGTACCGGTGCCACCTTGCGTCCGCTTTATGCTGAACTGGTTCGTAAGCACAAGGAAGAGGGACTGAGTTTCCGTAATGTAATCATCTTCAATCTGTACGAGTATTACCCATTGACATCCGATGCCACACGCACCAGTGCCAATGCGCTGCACGAGCAGATTCTGGATCAGGTAGACATTCCGGAGAAGAACTTCTTTACTTTCGACGGCACCGTTCCTCAGGAGAAACTGGCCGACCACTGTGCCGCTTATGAGAAGGAAATCTCAGCCTATGGCGGTCTGGACCTGGCCCTGCTGGGTATTGGCCGCGAGGGTAACATCGGTGTGAACCAGCCCGGTTCCAGCCTGAGTTCCACCACCCGTCTGGTGCTGCTGGATGCCACCTCACAGGGTGAGGCCGGCCACAATCTGGGATTGGATAATGTGCCTCCTTGTGCCGTGACCATGGGTGTGGCTACCATTCTGTCTGCCCGCAAGATCTATCAGTTGGCTTGGGGAGAGGATAAGGCCAGCATCATCCGCCGTGCCGTGGAAGAGAAATATACCGATGCATTGCCATCGTCATTCTTCCAGACCCATAACAACACCACCATCTGTGTTGACCTGGCTGCGTCGTCACACCTGACACGTATCCGCCGCCCATGGCTGGTGACCAACTGCGACTGGACACCCAAACTGGTGCGCAGTGCTGTGGTATGGCTGTGCCAGTTGCTCGACAAACCTATTCTGAAGCTGACCAATAAGGACTACAGCGAGCACGGAATGAGCGAGCTGCTGGCTGTTTATGGTTCGGCCTATAATGTGAATATCCGTATCTTCAACGATCTTCAGCATACCATCACCGGCTGGCCAGGTGGCAAGCCCAATGCTGATGACAGCAACCGCCCTGAGCGTGCGCTGCCTTATCCGAAACGTATCGTGGTGTTCTCACCTCATCCCGATGATGATGTCATCTCGATGGGTGGTACCATCCGCCGTCTGGTAGACCAGAAGCACGATGTGCATGTGGCTTACGAGACCTCGGGAAACATTGCCGTAGGCGATGAGGAGGTGACCCGTTTCATGCACTTCATCAACGGCTTCAATCAGCTGTTCTGCGACAGTCATGACGAGGTGATCCGTGGCAAGTATCAGGAGATTAAGAAATTCCTGAAGGAGAAACACGAGGGCGATATGGATACCCGTGATGTGCTGACCATCAAGGGACTGATCCGTCGCGGCGAGGCCCGTACGGCATGTACCTACAATCATATTCCTAACGACCACGTACATTTCCTGGATCTGCCGTTCTACGAGACAGGAAAGATAGAGAAGAACCCGCTGGGCGAGGAGGATGTACTGAAGGTACAGAAGCTGTTGCAGGAGGTTCAGCCCCATCAGATTTTTGTGGCTGGCGACCTGCAGGATCCACACGGCACTCACCGTGTCTGCACCGATGCTGTACTGGCAGCCATCGACCTGGAGAAACAGGCCGGTGCCGAGTGGTTGCAGGACTGCCGCATCTGGATGTATCGCGGAGCTTGGGCAGAGTGGGAGATTGAGAACATTGAGATGGCTGTGCCTATCAGTCCAGAGGAATTGCGCTCAAAGCGTAACTCCATCCTGAAGCATCAGTCGCAGATGGAATCGGCTCCATTCCTGGGCAATGACGAACGACTGTTCTGGCAGCGTGCTGAGGACCGCAACCGTGCCACAGCCGATTTGTATGATAAGTTAGGTTTGGCATGCTACGAGGCCATTGAGGCTTTTGTGCAATACCATCCGCTATAAGGCAATAAAAAAGGGGCTCAGTTTTGAGCCCCTTTTTTTATCAGATTGAATTCTTTTTGACAAATTCCACAATCTCATTCAGATAGCCGTAGGCTGCACCCACATGAGTGTCGGCAGCACCGTAGTAGATAACCACACGGTCACCGTCGGTCAGTGCAGTACATGGGAATACCACGCCAGGAACATCACCGGTCAGCTCATAAATCTCGGCTGGAGCCAGCAAGTAAGACTGGGTGCGGTACAACACCTTGGATGGGTCGTTCAGATCCAGTAGAGCAGCACCCATAGAGTAGCGGTAACCGTTGCAGGTACCAATCACACCGTGGTAGAACAGCAGCCATCCCTCATCGGTACGGATAGGAATAGGACCGGCACCAATCTTCAGACACTGCCATGCACTGATGTCGAATGGAGTAGGGCGCATCACCAGACGGTGCATGCCCCAGAATTTCATATCAGGAGAGTAGCTCAGATAGATGTCACCGAATGGAGTATGTCCACTGTCGGATGGGCGGCTCAGCATGGCATACATACCGTTGATCTTCTCAGGGAAAAGCACACCGTTTCTGTTGAATGGCAGGAAGGCATTCTCGCACTGATAGAAGGTCTTGAAATCGAAGGTATAGCCGATACCGATGGTAGGCTGACCTTTATAACCGTTGCACCAGGTAATCCAGTAGCGGTCCTCGATCCAGGTTACGCGAGGATCATATTTGTAGGTGCTGTCTATCATGTCTGTGTTTCCGCATTCAAAAACAATAGGCTCATGATTGATATCCCAGTGAATACCATCCTTGCTGAAACCGGCAAAGATATTCATCTGAACAGCGCGGTTATCGCAGCGGAAAACACCCGCATAGCCATCCTCAAAAGGAACAATAGCACTGTTGAAGATACTATTGGAGCAAGGGATGCTATAACGGTCAATGATTGGGTTCTTAGGGTCACGCCAAAGCACCTCTGTGCAATCGGCAGGACGTTCTACCCAAGGTAACATTTTCTTTAAATCCATGTTTTAAGTATAATATAAATTGAAATTACTTCTTGATAGGATACTTGTAAACCAGGAACAGCATGATTACCGAAATAGCTGCAGGAATGATAGAGAACAGCGCCCAAACCATGGTGCGTACACTTTCTTCACTTCCTGCTGCGATGATAGGCTCGGATGCACCTTCTGGAGTATGCAGACCAGCCCAACCCAGGAACAGGGTGATGAGCGCACCTGAAATAGCTGAACCGAACTTCTGTGACATGGTTCCTGATGAGAAGATCAGACCGGTAGATGAGGTACCGTTCTTCTCGGTAGCATAATCAGCCACATCGGCATACATAGACCACAACAGTGGGGAATAGATACCGATACCGATGGAGGTGATGACCACAAAGGCAATCATTACCCAGATGTAAGCAGGGTCCATAGGAATGAAGAAGAACAGGACAGAGGTTACCAGGCAGATGATACCCGAATAAATGAATGCCTTCTTCTTTGAACCGGCCCACTGGGTGAACTTAGGTGACAGACCACCGGCAACCATGCAGACCACCTCACCGAAAGTCATGAATACGGTATAATTGATGATCAGACCAGGAACGGTAACATCACCACCCAGACAATAGGAGAACATATAAGCTGCAGCAGCATAACGGAAACCGTTGAAGAAGTTGGTACAGATACCAACCAGTGTCAGATAAATCCAAGGCTTATTCTTGAACAGGTCGCCAAATGGCTTCAGACTGAACTTTTCCGCACGTACAGGTTTCAGACGCTCTTTGGTCAGGAAACCACAAGCCATGGTCATGACAGCAGCCAAAGCACCCAGACTGGCACCGATTACTGCATACTGGTGTGCATCGGAACCTCCAATGAACTTCTGCAGATAAGGGAAGGACAACAAGGTAACGAATCCCATGGCGTAAGCACCTACCATACGGTAAGAAGAGAACTCGTTTTTCTCGTTATCGTCATCGGTCATCACGCCCAGCAAAGAGCCGTAAGGTACATTCACAGCGGTATAGACAACCATCATGAGCAAATAGAAACTATAAGCCCAAATGCGCTTACCGGTAGGACCCAGGTCTGGAGTGTAAAGAAGCAGGGCAAAGATAAGACCCAAAGGAATGGCACCAAAAATCAGCCAAGGACGGTAGGTACCCCAGCGGCTCTGGGTACGGTCTGCCAATGAACCCATCAGAGGGTCAGTTACCACGTCAAACATTCTTGCCAGAAGCATGAGCGCTGCAGTGTCGGCCAATGTCAGGCCATAAATGTTGGTAAAGAAGAATGGGAAGGCGATAGACATTACTTTCCATGTAATACCGCCAGCAGCTGCATCACCGAGTGCATAGCCGATTTTTTCTTTAAAACTTGCCATATTTTACTAGTATTTTAAGGTTTTTCGAACTCCTCTTCAATAATTCGGTGCAAATATAGTTTAAATTTATATCTTCGGTCAGTGATTTTGGTTTTTTTTGTATCTTTGTAACCTAAAATCGAGATAAATCTAAGATAAACTATGCACACCAAATTCCTAAAACCACTGAAGGGCATTCTAGTGGCTGCAGCATTGATGACTGGCGTGTCGGCCAATGCACAGAGACAGCCTGTAGATTATGTCAATCCATTTATCGGAACAACCAATTTCGGAACCTGTAACCCGGGTGCCATCTGTCCGCAGGGACTGATGTCTGTCACTCCGTTCAATGTGATGGGCTCAGCTGAGAATAAATTTGACAAGGACGCACGTTGGTGGAGTACACCCTACGATGTGACCAACTGCTATATGACCGGTTATGCTCATGTGAACCTGAGCGGTGTGGGTTGTCCAGAGGCCAGCTCGCTGCTCACCATGCCTACTACCGGTAAGCTGGATGTGGATTATCACAACTACGGCAGCAAGTACAAGGATGAGGTTTCCCGTCCGGGCTATTACAGCAATACTTTGGAAAAGTATAATGTTAAGACCGAGGTTACCGCTACCAGCCGTACCAGTATTGAGCGCTATACCTTCCCTAAGGGTGAGTCTCATATCCTGTTCAACCTGGGCGAGGGTCTGACCAACGAGACCGGCGCCACCATGCGCTTTGTGAATGACCGCGAGATTGAGGGAACTAAGTTGCTGGGTACATTCTGCTATTTCCCACAGAGTGTTTTCCCTATCTATTTCGTGATGCGTCTGAGCAAGGCTCCTAAGCAGAGTGGATACTGGAAGAAGATGCGTCCGATGACAGCCGAGGCTGAGTGGGACGATACAGCAGGCAAGTATAAGCTGTATACCGAGTACCGCCGTGACATCAGCGGTGATGATATCGGTGCCTGGTTCGATTTCGACACCCAGGAAGGCGAGACCATCGAAGTACGCATGGGTGTGAGCTTCACCAGCATCGCCAATGCACGCGAGAACCTGGAAAAGGAGCAGAACGGTGTGTCTTTCGAGCAGGCTTACCAGAATGCACGCAATGCATGGAACAAGAACCTGTCTACCATCGAGGTGGAGGGCGGAACCGACGAGCAGAAGACCATCTTCTACACCGGTTTCTATCACATGCTGATTCATCCGGGCATCCTGCAGGATGTCAACGGACAGTATCCTAAGATGGAAAGTGAGCAGACCGCTCATACCAACCGCAACCGTTATACCGTATTCTCATTGTGGGATACTTACCGCAATGTGCACCAGATGATGACCCTGCTGTTCCCTGACCGCCAGATGGACATGATCGACACCATGATCAGCATGTACAAGGAGTGGGGCTGGTTGCCTAAATGGGAATTGTACGGACGCGAGACCATGGAGATGGAAGGCGACCCTGCCATCCCAGTGATTGTGGACACTTGGATGAAGGGCTTCAAGAACTTCGACGTGGATGCAGCCTATAAGGCTATGGTTAAGTCGGCTACTACCCCGGGTAAGGATAACCCTGTACGTCCTGATATTGATGAATACATTGCCCGTGGCTACTGTCCAATGGAGAGCCAGTTCGACAACTCCGTGTCACATGCGCTGGAGTATTACGTGGCTGATCACGCCCTGTCGACCTTTGCCAAGGCATTGGGTCATGACGAGGATGCCAAGACTTTCTACGAGCGCTCTATGGGCTATAAGAAATACTTCAGCAAGGAGTTCGGAACCTTGCGCCCTATCACTCAGGAGGGTAAGTTCTACGAGCCATTTGATCCTAAGCAGGGTGAGAACTTTGAGCCATCACCGGGCTTCCATGAGGGAAATGCCTGGAACTACACCTTCTACGTGCCTCATGACATCATGGGTCTGTGCAAGCTGATGGGCGGACAGAAGAAGTTTGTGGACCATCTGCAGAGCGTGTTCGACCGCAAGAACTATGATCCAGCCAATGAGCCAGATATTGCTTACCCATACCTGTTCTCTTATTTCAAGGGTGAGGAGTGGCGTACCCAGAAACTGGTGAAGGAACTGCTGGCCGAGAACTTCCTGAACCAGCCTTGGGGTATCCCTGGTAACGACGATACCGGTACCATGTCATGCTGGGCTATGTTCTCCATGATGGGATTCTATCCAGACTGCCCTGGCGTGCCTATGTACACCATGACTACCCCTACCTTCTCTAAGGTTACTATTCATCTGGATAAGAATTACTACGCTAATGACAAACTGGTCATCGAGACAGTAGGTTCAGGCGATTATGTGAAGAGTGTAACAGTGAACGGCAAGAAGCAGAACGGTATGCGTATCAACCATGCGGATCTGGTGAATGGCGGTACCGTCAGATTTACTTTGAGCGACAAACATTAAGCTATGAAGAAAATATTATTCTTTCTCGGCTTGGCAGCTTTTGTAGCTGCTTGCCAGACACAAAACACGACACCTCAGGCTTCCGAGGGATTGGCAGCCGAGGTAAATCCAATGATCGGTACCGATTTTACCGGTAACACCTATCCGGGAGCACAGGCTCCATTCGGTATGGTGCAGTTGAGTCCCGATAACGGTCTGCCGGGTTGGGACCGTATTTCCGGCTATTTCTATCCGGACAGTACCATTGCCGGTTTCAGCCACACCCACCTGTCAGGTACCGGTGCAGGCGACTTGTACGATGTACTGTTCATGCCTGTGATGCTTCCAGCCAAGGAGGCAGAGCAGCCACTGGGCATCCATTCCAAGTTCTCTCATGATGAGGAGACTGTACGTGCAGGTTACTATCAGGTACGACTGAGTGATTATGATATCAATGTGGAGCTGACCGCCACACCGCGTGTGGGTGTGCAGCGCTACACTTTCCCTGAGGGTGATGCGGCAGTGATTCTGAACCTGAAGAAGGCCATGAACTGGGACTTCACCAACGATAGTCATATTGAGGTGGTGGACTCTTGTACCATCAAGGGTTACCGTCATTCCGAGGGTTGGGCACGCGATCAGCACCTGTATTTCTGTACCCGTTTCTCCCGTCCTTTCGAGGCTTTGGAGATGGATACCACTGCCATCAACAAGAACGATGGCAGCCGTCTGGGTACCGCAACCGTGGCAACTTTCCGTTTCAACACAAAGAAGGGTGATCAGGTGACCGTAAGTACTGCTCTGTCACCAACCAGCATGGATGCTGCATTGGCCAATCTTCAGGCTGAGGCACCAAAGGATGATTTTGATGGCATATTGGCACAGACCACCAATCAGTGGAACAGTGAACTGAATAAGATTGAGGTGATTGGCGGCAATGCTGACCAGCGTACTATTTTCTATACCGCAATGTATCATGCCATGATAGCTCCAACCCTGTACTGCGACGTGGATGGCGGTTACCGTGGTCCGGACAAGCAGAACCACAAGGGAAATGGCTGGCAGAACTACAGCACCTTCTCCATCTGGGATACTTTCCGTGCCTCACAGCCATTGTACACTTGTATCATGCCAAGCCGAGTGAGCGATATGGTGAACTCTTTCATCGCTTTCTACGAGCAGAATGGCCGTCTTCCGGTATGGAACATGTGGGGTAGCGAGACCGATATGATGATCGGTTATCACTCTGCAGCTGTCATTGCCGAAGCTTACCTGAAGGGTATCGGAGGGTTTGATCCGGAGAAGGCACTTGAGGCTTGTGTGGCAACAGCCAATCTGGATACCTACCGTGGTATCGGCCTGTACAAGAAGTTGGGCTATGTGCCTTACGATGTGGTGGACGAGTACAATGCGGACAACTGGTCAATGAGCCGTACTCTGGAGTATGCATTCGATGATTTCTGCATCGCCGAGATGGCCAATAAGATGGGTAAGAAGGAAATTGCTGACGAGTTCTACAAGCGTTCTCAGAACTACCGTAACACCTATAATTCAGGCTCAACCTTCATGCAGCCACGTGACAGCAAGGGTAATTTCATCAAGGATTTCAATCCTGACGATTATACCGCTCACATCTGTGAGAGCAATGCATGGCATTATTTCTGGTCTGTACAGCATGATATCCCAGGTCTGATAGAGCTGGTTGGCGGTCAGGATAAGTTTACCGCTAAGTTGGACAGCATGTTTACCTATAATCCTTCTGCCGATGCCGATCTGCCATTGTTCAGTACCGGTATGATTGGTCAGTATGCGCATGGTAACGAGCCAAGTCATCACGTAATTTACTTATGGAATAAGGTGGGCCAGCCTGCCAAGACTCAGAAGTATGCGGCTCAGGTCATGAACGAGCTGTATCTGAACACACCTGCCGGTCTGTGCGGCAACGAGGATTGCGGTCAGACTTCTGCATGGTATGTATTCAGCGCTATGGGACTGTATCCAATCAATCCTGTCAGCCTGCAGTACGAGATCGGTACTCCTCAGTTCCCAGAGGTACGTATGCATCTGGAGAACGGAAAGACCTTTACTGTCAAGGCCAATAACGTGAGCAAGGAAAATATCTATGTACAGTCTGTGAAACTGAATGGCAAACCTCTGGACAAGAGCTATATCACCCATCAGCAGATGATGGAGGGTGCTACTCTGGAGCTGGAGATGGGTGCTCAGCCAGCCGGACCTTGGTATTGATTGACAACGGACGATTGAAAATGAAAAAGATTTATTTCCCTATATTGGCCGGTGCACTGATGGCCGCAGCATCATGCTCCCAGGGCACAAAGCCAACCGAGACGGATTATACCCAATACGTGAATCTGTTTATCGGAACCGGTGGCCATGGCCATACCAACCCAGCAGCTGTAGTGCCTCACGGCATGATTCAGCCAGGTCCTGATACCCGCATCCACGATTGGGATGCCTGCACCGGTTATTATTATGAGGATGACAGTATCAACGGCTTTGCCCATACCCGCCTGAGCGGTACCGGTTGTGCCGATTATGGTGATTTCCTGATCATGCCTACCGTGGGCAAGCAGGATGTCAGCTATGTGGGTGAGAAGGAGCAGAACCAGCATGTGGCCTTTGCTTCTGCATTCAAGCATGAGAATGAGGTGGCAGTTCCGGGTTACTATTCCGTATTCCTGGACCGCTATGGCGTAAAGGCTGAGCTGACCTCTACCGCACGTGCGGCAATTCATCGTTATACCTTCCCGGAGAGTACCGAGAGCGGTTTGATTCTGGATCTGGACTATTCCATTCAGGAGCAGACAACCCTAGGTATGGAGGTGGAGATTCTGAACGATACCACCTTGCAGGCTTATCACCGCAACAATTGGTGGCAGTACGATCAGAAGCTGTTTTTCCGCATGGTTACCTCAAAGCCATTTACCTATGATGTGGTTCGAGACACCATAACAACCGCTGCAGGTAAGGTTGAACCCCGCTGCAAGGTTTTACTCCATTTTACCACTGCGAAGGATGAACAGGTGATGGTCAAGGCTTCCTATTCGGCATGCGATTATGCCGGTGCTGAGAAGAACCTGACCGCCGAGATGCCAGCATGGGATTTCGAGGGTACCCGTCAGAAGGCACATGACCTGTGGAATGAGAAACTGAGCAAGATAGACATCGATACTGATGATGCCGACCAGCGTACCATTTTCTACAGCGCCTTGTATCATACTCATTTCTGTCCAAACCTGTTCCAGGATGTAGACGGACGTTACTTAGGTATGGACCTGAAGGTTCATCAGGGTGATGTGAACGAGCCATATTATACCAATTTCTCATTGTGGGATACCTTCCGTGCAGCCAATCCGCTGATGAGCATTATTGAGCCACAGCTGAACGAAGCTTATATCCGCAGCCTGATTGTCAAGGGCGAGGAGGGAGGCCTGGTTCCTAAGTGGGACTGCGGTTCCAACTATACCGGTTGTATGATCGGTTACCATTTTGTATCACTGGTGGCTGATGCCTATACCAAGGGCTACCGCAATTTCAATGTGGATCTGGCTTACAAGCACATGCTGCGAAGTGCCGAGTACGATACCAGCGGCATTACAGAGGCTTGCCCAACCTGGCTGTATCCATATATCATGCCAGAGGCACGTGACTGGAAGAATAAGATTGGCTATGTTCCATGTGATAAGAACAATGAGAGTGTGGCTAAGGCCTTGGAGTATGCCTACAATGACTGGTGTATTTCGGTTCTGGCTGATTCATTAGGTGATAAGGCTAATTCAGAGAAATACCACAAGTTCGCCAAAGCTTACAACGAGTATTTTGATCCGGAGGTGGGTTTCATGCGCGGTAAAGACAGCAAGGGCAACTGGCGTCAGCCTTTCGATCCGGCTCACTCTAACCATCGTGAAGATGACTACTGCGAGGGTAACGCTTACCAGTGGAGCTGGTTCGCCCCACACGATGTGGAGGGACTGGTGGAGACCTATGGCGGACGTGATAAGTTTATCGAGAAACTGGATGGTTTGTTCAGCGCTTCTTCCGAGTTGACCGGAGAAGTGGTATCTGCCGATATCTCAGGCTTGATAGGTCAGTATGCACACGGCAATGAGCCAAGCCATCACATCACCCACCTGTATAATTATGTGGGAATGCCTTGGCGCACCCAGGAACTGGTTGATCAGGTACTGCAGACGCTGTATTTCAATAACCCGGATGGTTTGAGCGGCAATGAGGATTGCGGTCAGATGTCAGCATGGTACATCATGAACTCCATGGGCTTCTATCAGGTTTGTCCAGGTAAGCCTGTATATAGCATCGGCCGTCCGTTGTTCAAGAAGGTTACCATCCATCAGCCAAACGGCAAGGATATGGTCATTGAGGCTGGAAATAATACCAAGGCCACAAAATATGTAGCCAGCGTGGAACTGAATGGTCAGGCTCTGCAGCAGCCATTCTTCACCCACAGCCAGCTGATGAACGGTGGTACCATGAAATTTGTTATGAGTGATAAAGCAAACAAATAATATACTCAAAAACTAAATGAAAATGAAGAAACTATTTGCAATTCTGGCGCTGGGTTCAGCCCTGACAGCCAGTGCACAGACAGATCTGGCAGATCTGGTGAACCCACTGATGGGTACCCAATCAACCTATGAGCTGTCCACTGGTAACACATATCCTGCAACTGCGTTGCCTTGGGGTATGAACTTCTGGACACCTCAGACCGGCAAGAATGGTGATGGTTGGCAGTATACCTATACCGCCAATAAGATTGTGGGTTTGAAGCAGACACACCAGCCAAGCCCATGGATTAATGATTACGGTGTATTCTCACTGATGCCTGTAACCGGTAAGCCTCTGTTCAAACAGGAGGAGCGTGCCAGCTGGTTCAGCCACAAGGGTGAGGAGTCACGTCCTTATTATTATAAGGTCTATCTGGCAGAGCATGATGTAGTGGCTGAGATTGCTCCAACCGAGCGTGCAGCCATGTTCCGTTTCACCTTCCCTGACAACAATTCTTATGTTGTAGTAGATGCATTCGACCATGGCTCTTCTGTACAGATTGACCCAGCTCATAACCGCATCACCGGTTATTCTACCCGCAACAGCGGTGGTGTTCCTGACAACTTCAAGAACTACTTCGTTATCGAGTTTGATAAGCCTTTCACCTATCAGGCTACTTATGCTAACGACAACGTTCCAGCAAAGCGCGACGATAAGGTAGAGCTGTCTCTGCATGAGGGTGCTCTATCACAGACCGGTTACCAGACTGGTGCAGTCATCGGTTTCAAGACCCGCAAGGGCGAGCTGGTTCACGCTCGCGTAGCTTCCTCTTTCATCAGCCCAGAACAGGCACTGGTGAACCTGAAGGAGTTGGGTAACGATAATTTCGAGACCGTTAAGGCTAAGGGTAAGAAGGCTTGGAACGATGTACTGGGCCGTATCGAGGTAGAGGGTGGCAACCTGACCCAGCAGCGCACATTCTACAGCTGTCTGTACCGTGCCCTGTTGTTCCCTCGTAAGTTCTACGAATTGGATGCCAGCGGTAAGGTGGTACACTACAGTCCATACAACGGTAATGTTGAGGCTGGTTACATGTTCACTGACTCAGGTTTCTGGGATACTTTCCGCTGTCTGTTCCCATTGCTGAACCTGATGTACCCATCTGTAAACAAGGAAATGCAGGAAGGTCTGGTTAATACCTATAAGGAGAGTGGTTTCTTCCCAGAGTGGGCAAGTCCTGGTCACCGCAACTGTATGGTGGGTAACAACTCAGCTTCTATCCTGGTTGACGCTTACCTGAAGGGTGTTAAGGTGGACGATGTGGAGACTATGTATCAGGGCCTGATTCATAGCACCAAGAACGTACATCCTACTGTTGAGTCTACCGGCCGTCTGGGTCACGAGTACTATAACAAGTTGGGTTATGTGCCTTACGATGTGAAGATTAACGAGAATGCCGCACGTACTTTGGAGTATTGCTATGACGACTGGTGTATCCTGCAGCTGGCTGAGTTGCTGAACACTATGCCTAACATCAGCAAGCAGCTGAAGAAGCAGCTGAAGACCGATATCCCTGAATTGCAGAAGCGTGCATACAACTATAAGAACCTGTTCGATCCAGAGACCAAACTGATGCGCGGTAAGTTGGAGAATGGTCAGTTCATGGCTCCATTCTCTCCTTTGAAGTGGGGTGATGCATTCACCGAGGGTAACAGCTGGCACTACTCATGGAGTGTATTCCATGATCCTCAGGGTCTGATCGACCTGATGGGCGGTAAGGAGACTTACGTTCAGATGCTGGATTCTGTATTCTCTGTTCCACCTATCTTTGACGACAGCTACTATGGTTTCCCAATCCACGAGATTCGTGAGATGACAGTAATGAACATGGGTAACTATGCTCATGGTAACCAGCCTATCCAGCACATGATTTACATGTACGACTATGCAGGCCAGGCTTGGAAGGGCCAGTACTGGTTGCGTCGCGTGATGAACCAGATGTATACACCAGAGGCTGACGGTTACTGCGGTGACGAGGATAATGGTCAGACCAGTGCATGGTACGTATTCTCTGCTCTGGGCTTCTATCCTGTATGCCCAGGCTCAGATCAGTACATTTTGGGTTCTCCATTGTTCAAGAAGGCAACATTGCATTTCGAGAATGGCAACAGCACTGTTATCGAGGCTCCAACCAATTCCGATGCCAATGTATATGTAAATAAGGTAGCTGTCAATGGCAGTGAATATACCAAGAACTACTTCCAGCACAGTCAGCTGCAGGGTGGTGCAAAGATTCAGTTCACCATGAGTGCCCAGCCTAATAAGGCTCGCGGTACTCAGGAGGCCGACCTGCCTTACTCTTTCAGCCGTAAGTAATAAACTCCAATAAAAAAGAGCCTCAGAAATGAGGCTCTTTTTTTATATAACCTGAATGGTCTGTCCAGCCTTCAGGCTGATTTTTTTCTTTCCTCCGTTCACCTTGATGGTCGTGCTTCCACCGGTTCGTGCGGTTACGCTCAGTGCGGTGACCCTACCGTTCTTCCAAGTCATATCCAGCACATAACCTCCGCGGGCACACACACCGCTTATCTGTCCGTCGCTCCACTCTTTTGGCAGGGCAGGAAGCAGTTGTATCTCATCCATGGTGGATTGTACCAGCATCTCTGCAACACCGGCGCAACCGCCAAAGTTTCCGTCTATCTGGAATGGTGAATGGGCGTCCAGCAGGTTAGGATAGGTACCTCCGCCACGGCGGGCATCCGCTCCCTGATAGTTGTCTGGGCTGATATACTTCAGAAGGCGGCGGTAGATGCCGTAGGCATGAGTGGAATCCTTCAGGCGAGCATACAGGTTTACACGCCATCCGGTACTCCATCCGGTGGTATTGTCACCCTTAATCTCCAAAGTCTTGGCACATGCCTTCAGTAGAGCTTCACGGCTCGGATTGCCTTTGCTTAGGGCATTGTCCAGAATCTGATGACCAGGATACAGACCGAACAGGTGCGACTGATGACGGTGCTGTGGATCCAGATCCTCCCAGTCATGATACCATTCCTGCAAGTTGCCCTGCTTGCCAATCTTGTATGGGTGCAGACGTGCCAATGTCTTGTCTATCTGCTTGATGTATTCTGCGTCTAGTCCTAATTCTGCAGCAGCTTTCCTGGTGTCCAGCAGACACTCACGGGCCATAGCCAGGTCGGCAGTACCACCGTACAGGGTACCGCTGCTGAAACCATCAGGAGTCTTGTACATATTCTCAGGTGATGTACAAGGTGAGGTGATCAGTTCACCGTTCTTCTCGATAAACCAGTTCAGGCAGAAGTCGGCCGCCCCCTTCAGGGCAGGGTAAGCCTTACGCAGGAAATCCTTATCTTTGGTAAAGCTGTAGTGCTCCCAGATGTGTGTGGCAGCCCAGGCTCCACCCATGGTCCAATTGGCCCAGGATGGGTCACCCACCTTTTCGCCCACAGGGTTGGTGATAGCCCAGATATCAGTGTTCTGGCCCAGACACCAGCCCTGGTTCACTCCGTAATAGTATTTAGCTGTCTGTCCACCACTGATAGGCAGTTTCTGTACAAAGCCCAGCATGGACTGGTGCATCTCGGGCAAGTTGGTTGTCTCGGCAGCCCAGTAGTTCTCCTCCAGGTTGATGTTACTGGTATAGTTGCTGCTCCAAGGTGGAAGCATGCTTTCATTCCACAACCCCTGAAGGTTGGCCGGTACCTCTGGAGTGCGTGAACTGCTGATCAGCAGGTAGCGTCCGTACTGGAAGTACAGTTCCTCCAGATCAGGGTTCTGCTGGTGCTTGTCACCGTACAGTTTCAGCTGCTCGCTGGTAGGCAAGCTGGCAATGGCTGCATCGGTGGTGCCTAAATCCAGGGATACACGGTTAAAGTAGGTCTGGTAATCAGCGGTATGAGCCTTAAGCAACTGGTCATATGTTTTGGCCGAAGCCATTGCAATGCGCTTGTCCACCAACTGGCGGTAGTTGCGTCCTTCTTTTACCGGGTCCTTGTCGGAACCGTTAAAGCTGGTCACGTTACTTACGATCAGCAGAACCTCAGTACAGTTGTGTACTTCAAGCGCCTTTCCATCCTCACTGCCATGCACCTCGCCGTCGGCAGGAATAGCCTTGATGACCGTCTTGAAATGGATGCCACGGTCAGGATCATAGAAGAACTTCTGTTTCTCCTGCCAGTAGTAGTTGGGATAGGATTTATAGGCAGCAAAACCTTCGTTGGTCAGTGTATGTCCGTCGTCGGTTTTGATCAGTCCCGGAAGTTGGCAGTCCAAACCTAACCGTAAGTCCAGAGCACCTTTCTTGTCTGCTTTCAGGCGGATGATGATGGCCGAGTCCGGTGCCGAAACAAAGTAATCGCGCTCGTACTTTACACCATCCTGGGTGTAAGTAGTGTGCGATACGGCATTGCTGATATCCAGTGTTCGCTGGTAACCAATGGCAGGTACGTCAGCATTCTTTCCGATATGGGTGATGCTCAACTGGCCCAGTGGCTGATAGTTGTCAGAGTAGTGACCCTGACAGCGCTTCTGTGCCTCATTCGCATCCTTATAGTTCTCCTGGTCCAGGTAGTTGCGAATGTCCGCAATGGCTTTCCATGCATCAGGTGTGGTCACTTCCCGCTCAGGTTCTCCTGTCCATAACGTGATGTCATTCAGGGAAATCTTATCCTGCTTAACTCCACCATACACAATAGCGCCCAGGTTGCCGTTTCCCAATACAAAGGATTCCTCAAAAAAAGTGGCAGGCTGGTTCTCGTGCAGGCATAGTGACTGTTGCGCCTGGGCCACCGAAGGGGCCATGGCTAGCAACGCAGTAGAAAAAAGAAGGTGCTTCATGGTAAATCGGTTGTAGGTTACTTTGCAAAGATAGGATTTTATGGCCGTTTATGAAACTTTTTTGTCGGATAAAAACGCTATGCACTGATTTTTGACTAACTTTGTGAAGAAATTTGTAACAACTCTATGGTAAGGATTTATAGTTGCCTGGCATTGCTGCTGGTTATGTTCTGCTGCTCCTTTTCAGGAGCGGGTAAAGCCTCGTTGCCCGAAGACTCTGCCGTGGTGTTAGGCGATGACCGCCTAGATGTTTATCTGCCGCTGTTGCAGGGTAAACGGGTGGCCGTATTCAGCAACCAGACAGGAGTAACCTCCGAGGGCGAGCATGTGCTGGATATGCTGCTGTCCAAGGAAGTGAATGTTACCGCCATTTTCTCACCAGAGCACGGATTCCGTGGCACAGCCGATGCCGGCGAACATGTGAACAGCAGTGTGGATGAGAAGACCGGTGTACCCATCCTCTCGCTCTATGAAGAAGGGAATACCGGTCCGTCTGAAGAATCGATGGAACAGTTTGATGTACTGGTGGTAGATATCCAGGACGTAGGACTGCGTTTCTATACCTACTACATCACCATGCTGGAGCTGATGGACGCCTGTGCCACGCACGATAGAGAAGTGGTGGTGTTGGATCGTCCCAATCCCAACGGACACTATGTGGATGGACCGGTGCTGGATATGGAACTGCGCAGCAATGTGGGTGGCCTGCCCATTCCAGTAGTACATGGTATGACCTTAGGCGAATTAGCTCAGATGGCCAATGCTGAAGGCTGGATAGGTAAGGGCGAGTGGCAGAACACCGCCGAAGGGTGGAAACGCCAGGATGCAAAGGCCGATGCCTGCCGATTGACTGTGGTGCCTTGCCGGAACTATTCCCATCATACATTCTACAGCCTTACAGTGCCACCATCGCCCAATTTGCCCAATATGACCGCCATCTATTTGTATGCCTCGCTGTGCTTCTTCGAGGCAACTGAGGTGAGTCTGGGACGTGGCACTGATAAGCCGTTCCAGCAGTACGGACATCCAGATATGAAAGGATACGACTACAGTTTCATTCCAGAGAGCCGTCCGGGAGCCAAGACACCTCCACAGCAGGATAAGCTGTGCTATGGCGTGGACCTGAGCGGAATGTCCCTTCAGGATCTTCGGACCAAGCGTATCGACCTGACTTATCTGATTGATGCCTTCAATAATCTGCAGGGCAATGACACCTTCCTTACCCCGTTCTTCGAAAAACTCATGGGCCGTAAGGATATCCGCGGTCAGATTCTCCAGGGACGTTCGGCCGGAGAGATTGCTGCAACCTGGCAGGACGATGTAAGATATTTCATACAGAAACGTAAACCCTATTTGCTGTACGACGAATAATGACCGGAACGGCATTATACCGTTCCCGTAAAGATAGATTATGGAAAACAAAAAGAAAAATCCCTGGCTGTGGATTCCCTCACTTTATCTGGGTGAGGCTCTTCCTTATTCAGCCGTCATGCTCATCAGTGTACTCATGTACAAGGAAATGGGACTGACCGATGGTCAGATCACCCTGTATACCGGTTGGCTGGGCCTGCCTTGGGTCATTAAGCCCATCTGGAGCCCGTTTATCGACAACTTCAAGACCAAACGCTGGTGGATAATCGCCATGCAGTTTCTCATGGGCGTGTGTCTGGCCATGGTGGCCTTCACTATACCCACATCATTCTGGCTACAGGGCACTCTGGCAGCATTTATGCTGGTGGCTTTCTCCAGTGCCACACACGACATCTCGGCTGACGGATTCTACATCATCGGTCTGGAGGATAAGCAGCAGGAGTTCTTTGTAGGTGTGCGTAACACGTTCTACCGCATAGGAATGATTATCGGTCAGGGTGGACTGGTCATGCTGGCCGGTTATTTGAGCTGGACTGCCGTCTTTCTGGTACTGGGTGTGCTGATGGTAGCTCTGGCCCTGTGGCATTCGTTTATTCTGCCACGGGTGGAGATGGCAGCACACGAGAAGTTCGATTTCATGGAGCAGATGCGTGAGTTCTGGCTCACTCTTAAAGTGTTTATTACTAAACCCCATATCATCACCAGTCTTTGTTTTATCCTGCTGTTCCGCTTGCCTGAAGGACTGCTCACCAAGATTGTACCGCTGTTCCTGACACGTACGGTAGCTGAGGGCGGTTTGGAGATGAGTAAGGTGGATGTGGGATTTATCAATGGCACCTTAGGTGTCATAGGCCTGTTGCTGGGCGGTATCCTGGGTGGCTGGGCGGTCAGTAAGTGGGGCCTTAAGAAATGCCTCTGGCCATTAGTGCTGTGCATCACTTTGCCTGATATTGTTTATGTATACCTCAGCTACTGCCAGACCAGCAACCTCTGGATTATCGGCAGTTGTGTGGGCATCGAACAGATTGGCTACGGTCTGGGCTTCTCGGCCTATACCTTGTTCCTGATACATTTCTCGCGTGGAGAGCGCAGTACTGCCGTGTTCAGTATCTGTACCGCAGGACAATATCTGGGTGGAGCCATGATTCCCGGAATGGTCAGCGGTCTGATTAGTGAGAATGTGGGCTATCAGGAGTTCTTTCTAATCGTCATGGCCCTGTGTCTGGTTACCTTTGCAGTTACCGCATTGGTCTCCATGCAGTTAAAAGAAATATAAACAACCTAAACATATTACCGATGAAACGTATTCTGGCACTTGATATTTTACGAGGCATTACTCTGGCAGGAATGCTTCTGGTAAATAACCCTGGCGATTGGGGACATATCTACGAACCTCTGGAACATGCCGAGTGGAACGGTTTGACACCCACCGATCTGGTGTTCCCGTTCTTCATGTTCATTATGGGTATCAGTTCCTTCATCTCGCTGCGGAAGTATGAGTTTGCGTGCAACCGTCTGACAGTTACCAAGATCATCCGCCGCACAGTGGTCATCTTCCTGGTGGGCATGGGTTGTGCCTGGTTCTCATCCTTCTTCGGCTACTGGTTCCATCCTGATGAAACCTTGGGCTTTGGCGGTCAGTTGTGGGATGCTATCTGGTGCTTCCCCCATCTGCGCATTCTGGGTGTGCTGCACCGTCTGGCTTTGTGCTATGGTGCTGTGGGCGTGTTGGCTATCACCGTGCAACATCGTCGTTTCCCTTATATCATTGCCGCTATTCTGGTAGTCTATAGTATCATACTGCTCACCATGAACGGATATGTCTATGACGGTGAAGTGAATATTCTGGGCATTGTGGATCAGAGTGTGTTGACTCTTCCTCATATGTATGTGGATCACGGAATCGATCCAGAGGGCGTGCTCAGTACCCTTCCTGCCATAGCGCACACCATGATAGGTTTCTGTGTAGGAAAATACATCCTGTGCCGCAAGCCTTCTGATGACGGTCAGCATCTGAATCAGGTTATGCTGCAACTGTTTCTTGTAGGTGTGTCGCTAACATTTGCCGGGTTGTTGCTGCAGTACGGACTGCCATTGAATAAGAAAGTATGGTCACCTACTTTTGTCATCACCACTTGCGGTTTAGCCACCAGTCTGTTGGCCCTGCTTATCTGGGTTATCGATGTGAAGGGCTATAAGCGTTGGACCACCTATTTCCATGTTTTCGGTGTGAACCCACTCTTCCTGTATGTGGTAGGTTGGGTGTTGTCCGTGTTCATGGGCTATATCTCCGTACCTTTGGGCGACGTTAGTGTCAGTCTACAGGGATTGCTGTGCGATGTGCTCTACCGTCCGTTGGTGGGTGATAATATGGCTTCATTGCTCTATGCCATCACCTTCAACCTGATGTGCTGGTGCATCGGCTATCCACTTTATAAGAACAAGATATACATTAAGATATGATACTCATTGCAGACAGTGGTTCCACCAAGACCGATTGGGCGGCTCTGCATAATGGACAGGTGTTGGCCCGGGTCCATACCCGTGGAATGAACCCGTTTTTCCAGACTCCGGAACAGATGAGGAAGGAGATTCAGGAAACCCTGATTCCCCAGTTGCCGCAGCAGCCGGTTACTGCTGTACATTTCTACGGTGCCGGTTGTACGCCCGAGAAGTGTGCCGAGGTGGCGCAAACCCTCACTAGTGCGTTGGAAGTACAGGGAGGGGTGGAAGTCCATTCTGATATGGTGGGTGCAGCCAGAGGTTTGTGTGGCCGTCATAAGGGTATTGTGTGTATCATGGGTACCGGTTCCAATTCGTGCCTGTACGATGGTACCGGTGTGGTGGCTAATGTGTCGCCTTTAGGTTTCATCTTGGGCGATGAGGGTAGTGGTGCCGTACTGGGAAAACTGCTGGTGGCCGATCTGCTTAAGAATCAGTTGGGCGATGAACTGAAGCAGGAGTTTCTGGAACGATATAAACTTACTCCTGCCGATGTTATCGATAGGGTGTACCGTCAGCCGTTCCCCAACCGTTTCCTGGCCTCTCTATCTCCGTTTGTGGCTGCCCACCTGAACCATCCGGGCATACGTTCCATGGTAGGCGACAGTTTCGTGGCATTCTTGCGCCGTAATGTCATGCAGTATGCCGGCTGCCAAGAATTGCCGGTCCATTTTGTAGGCAGTGTGGCTTGGCATTACCAGTCATTGTTGCACGAGGCTGTTCAGGAGTGTGGTCTGCGCATGGGCCAGATCATGAAGGCTCCAATGGATGGTTTGATTAGTTATCATTCACAATGTTGAATAAAAAAACCGGAAAGATGTTTGTTAAGATTACAGAACAACCCTCTTTGTATAATGATTTGGAACAGAAATCTGTCCGTGAGATTCTGGATGAGATCAATACCGAGGATCAGAAAGTGGCTTTGGCCACTCAGCGAGCTATACCGCAGATAGAGAAACTGGTGGAGCAGATTGTGCCTCGCATGAATCAGGGTGGTCGCATCTTCTATATGGGTGCCGGAACCAGTGGCCGTCTGGGCGTTCTGGATGCATCCGAGATACCTCCCACTTTCGGTCTGCCTCCCACTTGGGTGGTGGGTCTGATTGCCGGTGGCGACACAGCCTTGCGTAATCCCGTGGAGCATGCCGAAGATGATACTGAAAAGGGGTGGCAGGAACTGCAGGAACACGGAATCAGTGAGTTGGATACTGTTATTGGCATTGCAGCATCAGGTACAACTCCCTACGTGGTGGGAGCACTGAGACAGGCGCGTGCGCATGGTATCCTGACCGGCTGCATCACCAGCAATCCGGAATCTCCTGTAACAGAACAGGCCGATGTGCCTATCGTGATGGTAGTGGGACCGGAGTATGTCACCGGCAGCTCGCGCATGAAGAGCGGTACTGGGCAGAAGATGATTCTGAATATGATATCCACGTCGGTCATGATTCAGTTGGGACGTGTGAGGGGCAACAAGATGGTGAACATGCAGCTCAGCAACCAGAAACTGGAGGACCGCGGTACTCGTATGCTGATGGAAGAATTGGGCTTGACTTATGACCGGGCCCATGAACTGCTGCTCAAATACGGATCGGTGAAGAAGGCCAGCGATGCTTGGAATAACAAAGAATAATTACAGCAAGATATGAAACGAATCATACTCTCTCTTTTACTGGTGTTACCTTTGGCCGTATGTGCCCAACATCTGCAGCGGGTGGCTCCTGAGCAGGTAGGCATGGATAGCCGTCATCTGAAATATGCCGATGCTGCCATTAATCAGGCCATTGCAGAGAAGAATATTCCCGGTGCGGTATTGGCAGTGGTGCGTCACGGTAAGATGGCTTACCTAAAAGCCTATGGCAATAAGCAGGTTTATCCCACTCAAGTGCCCATGACTACTGAAACCATTTTCGATATGGCTTCGTGCAGTAAGGCTATGAGTACCGCTGTTTGTGCGATGATTTTGGCGGAACGCGGTCAAATACGTATGCTGGATGCTGTAAACACTTATTTCCCGGAGTTTCAGAATTGGAAACCGAAGGATGGAGAAGAAGTAACCATTCGAATCGAACACCTGATGACGCATACCAGCGGGTTGCCCCCTTATGCCCCAACGCAGGACTTAATGAGACAATATGGTTCGCCCAATCCGATGGGTCTGTTGCAGCATATTTGTAACGTTCAGCGTGACTTTGAGCCTAGTACTGACTTTCAGTACAGTTGCTTGAATTTTATAACCTTGCAGCATATTATTGAAAAAGTAAGCGGGCAGAGTTTGCGTGATTTTGCCCGTGAGAACATTTTTGATGTGTTGGGTATGGACTATACTGATTACCTGCCTTGTGCCCCTGATAAAAAAGGGAATTGGAAGAACACAGCTGAGGCCCATTGGGCATCGCTGATGCCTACCGGTCAGGATTGGCGAACGCTGGTGGCACCAACGACAAAGGAAGGCAAGGATAGTGTTTTGATTGGTCAGGTACATGATCCGTTGGCCCATTTTATGAACGGCGGAGTAAGTGGTAATGCAGGAGTGTTCTCCTGTGCAGAGGACATAGCAGTATTGTGTGCAGCCCTGCAGAATGGAGGTGTATGGAATGGTCATCGCATCCTGTCGCCACTCACGGTCAAGGCGATGCGTAGTGTACCTCGTAGAGAGGCCAGTATCGGCCGTACCTTAGGATGGGATTGCTTTACCGATTATGCTTCAAACAATGGCGACATCTTCTCGCCCAATACCTACGGACATACCGGGTTCACGGGAACTAGCATTGTGATTGATCCGGATAATGATACCAGTGTGATTTTGCTCATTAATGCCGTGCATCCTGAGGAAGGCCATAGTGTGGTGCGCCTGCGCTCACTGGTCAGCAATGCCGTGGCTGGCAGCATCATTCAGGATGATGCCATGTGGCAGGGTGAGACCTATAATGCCCATTGGTGGGAACGCTACCTGCAGTTCCAGCAGCATCCTGCCGGGACCGGGGATACTGTGATGTTGGGCAATAGTCTTACCGAAAATGGTGGCGATTGGTCTGGGTTGAAATGGTCTGTGCGCAATATGGGTATCATCGGTGATGACATTGCCGGCATTAATAACCGTTTGAACCAGGTGCTGGAAGGTCATCCTGATAGACTGTTTCTGATGGCTGGCATCAATGATGTGTCACACCAGCTCAGTACTGATGAGATCTTGTCACAGTTTACAGCCCTTGTGGATCGTATATTACAAGAATCACCTCAGACTCAGTTGGTGTTGCAGAGTCTCTTGCCCATCAATGAATCCTTTGGCCGTTACAGCCGTCTGACGGGTAAGACCGACCAAATACCCCAGATTAATGAACGCCTTCAGCAGTTGGCTCAGCAGCGGGGCATTCCTTATGTCAATCTTTTCCCCATATTTTGTGAGAAAGGTACATCAGTGCTGCGCTCCGATTTAACCACAGATGGGTTACATCTCAACAAAAAAGGGTATGATATTTGGAGCAAGGCTTTAAATTCTATATCTTTGCAAACAAAGTAAGAATTTTAGGCATGAAGATAAGTTCATACATTATATTTCTGTTGTTTGCTATGGTATTCTCATTGAATGCCCAGTCTCAGGTGCGATTTGGTGTTACCGGTGGTCTGCTGGTCAATAAAGTCAATGTGGAGAATCCGAAAGCCATGGCCGACAATTATACCGGCTGGTATGTGGGACCAACCCTCGAGGTGGGTGTTCCGGGTACGGGCATTAAGGTGGATGGCTCGGTGCTGTATACCCGCAACGGAGCCAGATTTAGAGGACTAAACGAGACATCCACATCCAACTTCGATGAGGCTAGCTATATCCATGAAGCTGATTATGTGTCTATTCCGGTTAATCTGAAACTGGTGCTGGGTTCTAGCAGAGCTGTGGCGATGTATGTTTCTGCCGGTCCTCAGTTTGATTATGTAATCAGCGAGAACGATACCCACGATTGTTCTGTTACTTTCTCCAAGACCCAGATGAGTTTCAATGTGGGTGGTGGTGTCCGGCTGCTCAAACATCTGCAAGTGGGAGTATATTATAACTTCCCCACTGGCCATGCTGCTAAGATGCCCGAGATTATCGAGAACAAGATGTGGCATGCCAATGCTGTGCTATTTTTCTAGGAACCTTTTGGGTCGCATTTAACATGCTTCTACTCATCATCGTATTTGCTTTTTGTAGGATGAAGAGTGGACTTCAGCTCTACATTCCTTTCTACACCTTCAGTTATTCCCGTAACTGAGACGGTGTTTTACCAAACAGACGGCTGCAGTAGCGGCTAAAGTAACTCATGGACGAGAAGTGCATCTTATCGGCTATGTCCTGCAGAGTGAGCGATTTGTCTGCCATCAGCTGGCGGATCTCGGTGCAGGTGAAATAATCTATCCAATAAGTAGGGTTGTGGTGAGTGACACGCTGGCACACATCGTTCAAGTACTTCGGTGTGATACATAGGCGGTCTGCATAGTAACTGGGTTGCCGCTCGGTGCGGCAAAGGCCTTGCTGCAGAAGGCTGGTAAAGCGGCGCATCAGTACCGTGGCCTGTGGTGCATCCTTAAGTTCCATATGTCCCTGGCGTAGATGAATGTCGTACATATCCAGCACAAAGGTCTGAAAGGCATGCTCCATGATGTTTTCGTGGAATGAGTGGAACTGACGGGCAGATTGTCGTTGCAACTGCTTAATATTCAAGAGACATTGCTCCATCTCATCAGGTAGCATAGGCAGTACTGGGTTGATAGTCATACCCAAATGTCCTACGATGTTGTAGGGAATCTGTGGCCGGTGTTTCTCGATGAATGATTTCCGTCCCAGCATGCAGATGCACTTGAAATCGTCACTGGGTTTCACCTCTTCCAGTGGCAGACCGATACTGGGAATTACGCACGACGGGTATTCTGTACTATAGCTTTTCCTGTCCAGCAGAAAGCTGACGCTTCCTTCCAGACAGAACAGATGCAATAAGTATTCACTGGGACTGTAACTCAGTGCTTGCACTAAATTCTCTATCACAATAATGTCTTCCACAACTGCAAAAATAAGAATATTAAGCGAATATTGCAAACAGGAAGCGATATAAAAAATGAAATCAGTGAAATTATGGACGGAAATAATGAAACATGAAAATGAAAAATTAACCTTAATTTTGCATCCGGAATAATAGACACCTATTGTATGGAGGAAATCAGAATAGACTGCAGCCGCCAGACACCCGAGGAACTGGCATTAGCTGCTCATTATGGCCAACTGGTACACCAGTTTAACCATGCCTTACCCTACAGCGAAGAGTGGACCAGCCTGATGCAGGAAATCTTTAAAGGACGTATCGGTGAGGGCAGCCGCGTTATGACTCCCCTGACGGCCGTACGCCCTAATAAGGTAACCATTGGTAAGGGGTGTGTCGTTATGAACGGATGCTTGATGATGTCGGCCGGTGGCATTACCATTGATGATGGGGCAATGATTGCGGCCAATGTTCAGCTGGTCAGCAACAATCATGACCCTTACAAACGTCAGGTTATTACCTGCAAACCGGTTCATATCTGTCAGGGTGCCTGGGTAGGTGCCGGAAGTACCATCCTGCCGGGAGTGACCGTGGGCAAATACGCTATTGTAGGTGCAGCATCGGTGGTTACCAAGGACATTCCTGATTATGCCGTAGCGGTAGGCAACCCTGCCAAAGTGATAAAATACCTCGATCCAGAACAATTCAAATAACCACAAGATATGAGATTTTTAGCCAGTTGTTTGCTGATCATGGCAGCTGCCAGCGTATCAGCTCAGGAAGTGCACGGATGGCGTGGTCCTAACCGTGATGGAATCTACCCCGAGACCGGTCTGTTGAAGGAATGGCCTGCCCAGGGCCCTGCCTTGAAGTGGGAGAGCAATGTTATCGGAAAAGGGTACTCCAGTCCCACTGTAGTAGATAACCGATTATATATTACCGGAATGGATGAAGACGAAACCCATGAGGTGTTCTACTGCTTCGACTTGAATGGCAACCTGCAGTACTCCACTGTTTACAGTACCCCATGGACCAAGAGTTATCCGGAGACCCGTACCACACCTGCCATTCAGGGTGATAAGGCCTGGGTGATCAGTGGTTCGGGCGATGTGGTGTGCCTGAACATTGCCGACGGAAAGATTGTTTGGAAAGTGGAGGGCGCTGAAAAGTTCCAGCGAAAGACCGGTAACTGGGGCACATCCGAATGTCCATTGGTCTATGACGATAAGATTGTGTTTATGCCCGGAGGCGACATGACCACCATGGTAGCTTTGAACAAGAACACCGGCGAAGTGATGTGGCAGACCGAATCGCTGCACGAGCAGAGCAACTATACCAATCCACTGATGGTAACACATAACGGTCAGCGTATGATTGTAAGCATGACCCAATACACCATCATCGGTGTGAACCCAGATAACGGCGAGTTCCTGTGGAAGGCTACCGGTGAGTTCGACCGTACTCCTGAAGACAAGGCCAAAGGTTACGAGTCTATCTGTACCAACACCCCTATCTACAAGGACGGATATATCTTTATTTCAAACGGCTATGATATGGGTTCTGTAAAACTGAAAATCAACGATGACAACAGGGGTGTGACCCGTGTTTGGCGAAACGATGCACTGGACACACACCACGGACACCAGATTCTGCTAGACGGCGTGCTGTATGGTTCCAACTGGACCAACAATACATCGGGCAACTGGATGGCTGTGGATTGGGAGACAGGAAAGACCCTTTGGGAAAATGCTTGGCCTGGCGGAAAGAGCAAGGGCTCTATCGTTAGTGCCGAGGGCAAACTGTACCAGTACGACGAACGTCGCGGTTTTGTGGCCCTGGTTAATCCAAGTCGTGAAAAACTGGACATTATTAGCGAGTTCCGTATTACCAAGGGCGAGGGTCCTTATTGGGCTCACCCTGTGATCAAGGATGGCGTGATGTACATCCGACACGGATCCTACTTTGCTGCGTTTTCTGTTAAGTGATTATCATCCTACCAATGTCCAGCCTTAGGGATTACCAATCCTTAGGGCTGGACTTTTTTTGTCTCGAACTGTACTATATATCCTTATTTGGCAACGGCAATTTCTTTTTTTTACTATCTTTGTAGGTGAAACCAAATTTGAAAACGATGATCAAACGGATAGGAAAATTCCTGCTTTTGGCGGCTACTCTTTTGAGCGGGAGCTGTGCTGTGGCTCAGGTGCTGATACCAGCTCCTCAGGAGATGACGGTAAAGAATGATCGGAAGATGGTACTGAAAAGCACTCAGGAGCAGATTGATACACGGTTGGATTTACCTGATGAAGGATACCTGTTGGATATACGTGGACAGCAAGCGGTGCTGAAAGCCCGTACGTCTCAGGGCTTGGTGTGGGCGCGCCAGACGCTGGCCCAACTGAAGGACGAGCAGGGCAGAGTACCGCAAGTGAGCATACGAGACTGGCCAGTCTATCCCATCCGCGGTTTCATGCATGACACTGGCCGTAACTTCCGTCCAGTAGAGATGCTGAAGAAAGACTTGGATTTGTTTTCGTTCTACAAGTTGAATGTGTTTCACTGGCATCTGACAGACCGTCCGGCGTGGCGCATAGAATCGCATGCCTATCCGCAACTGAATGACCCGAAGAACCACCGTCAGGGACGAGACGAGGGACTGTTCTATACCTATGACGACATACGCGAGGTGATTCGCTATGCCCGCGAGAGAGGCATCATGATCATCCCCGAAATCGATATGCCGGGACACAGCAACTATTTTCCAACCACTTTTGGATTTGAGATGGCATCGCCTCAAGGTATGGAAGTATTGGGCACTTGCCTGAAGGAGTTTTTACGCGAGATTCCACGTGAGGATTGTCCGTATATTCATATCGGTAGTGATGAGGTGCATGTGAATGACCCTAAAGGGTTTATGGCCTTCTGTGAGGGATTGGTGTTAGCCGATGGACGTATACCAGTGGCCTGGGATCCGGGACTTCCTGCTTCGCCACAGACTGTGGGGCAGATATGGAGTGGCGCTATTGGTACACAAATAGCCCGTGAGGGATACAGCCGACCTTTCATCGATTCCTATCAAGGCTACTTGAATATTGGTAACCCCATCTATAACACTACACGGCAACTGCTTCACCGCTATTGCTCGGGACAGACCGGTTCCGAGGCGTTGGGATCTATCTTGTGTCTGTGGAATGACATACGCATTGACGACCAGAGTCTGCTGATGCAGCACAATAGCTCGCCAGGTACCCTTGTGGCTTTTGCAGAACGTATTTGGCATGGTGGCGATGGCGTGGATGTAGACGAAGAAGATTTGCTGCCTGAAAGAGGTACACCGATAATGGAACGCATAGTAGAGTTTGAGCAGCGACTGGCGTTCCACCGCGACCGTTTCCTGCGCGATTGGAACATGCGGTGGGTGGCTAACTCGATGCTAAACTGGCGGGTAACCCTGCCGGAACGTAGGGGTACCAACCCGGAACAGATGAAATGGGTGGACGTTCGCGGTGGCGTGGTGGATATCATGGCTCTGTGTAAGAAGCATGGAATAGAGGTGCAACGCACTATGGATGCCTGGGCCGAGACACGCATCTGGGCGGAGCGTGACACTGTGATGACGGCTATGGTGGGATTCGAGGCTCCGGCACGCTCGAACCGTGTGTCCAACGGCATAGGCGACCAGGGGCACTTTGAGGCCGATGGAAGGGTGTTTGTGAACGGAACAGAGGTGTTCCCTGCCGAGCCGTGGAAAGAGCCTGGCAAGTATCAGTACCGGTTCAATACCTGGCACACGATAGAGAATGAGATACCTTATACCGAAGAGCAGCTGTTCTGGATGCGCCGTCCGGCAGTGGTACCGCTAAAGGCGGGCTGGAACACGGTACGCCTGTACTGTCCGCGTCTGTTTGAACTGAATCACTGGTGCGTGACATTCATGCCCGTCACAGTGAGTGAGGACAATCATCTGAGTGAGGCTAAGGGATTCCGCTACGGTGACTGAATTACTTTTTCCCGCCGCTCACCAACCATACACCGGAAAAGATGAGTAGGGTATACAGGGCGGTATGCCAATCCACAATGGCCAGTCCCATCAGGGCACTGAGTACGGCGCTGGCTACCGGGCGGATATAGTTGTACATGGCTACTGCAGTGGGGCGGACAGCCTTCTGGCCGATTGGCAGTAGAATATAGCACAGAACACTGCATACCAAAACGATAAAGGCAATGTCTCCCCAACCGTGAAGAGGCATGTCTGCCCAGTTGGACTGTTGAAAATCACTAATTAGGAATGGAATCATGACAATGGCTGACCATGTGAACATCCACATCATACTGGTGAATGCACTGTACTTTTTCAGTACTTTACCGAAAAGTACCAGATACAATGCTCCACAGACCTGCGATACGAAGCAGAGTGTGTTGCCTAACATTGGGTTGGTGGCATGAGTGGCCATATCGGTCTTGCCGTTGAAAATGAATGCTAAGGCACCGGCAAAACCCAAACAAACACCCAAGGCACGCTTCCATGACATTTTCTCATGAATCAGTAGTACGCTGAAAATTAATGTTAGAATAGGTGTGGTACTGCACACTACGGTAGCCTCGATGGGGCTGGTGTAATTGGTTCCGATGATATTGAGCGAGGTACTGAGCGTGATGCACAGCATGGCGGCAAAGAACAGCTGAAGCATGTCCTTGCGTTCCACTTTCTCATGTTTGATCCACTTTTGGGGTAGAAGCAGGTACAGTAACCAGAATACGGCTGCACCAGCTACTACACGGGTGCCTGCCAGCATCCATGGGCTGATCAGGCCCAGGTTCATCACGTCTTTTGAAAAGGGTGACATCATGCCCCAGGCCACATTACAGAATATAAGGGCCATGTGGCCCATTAGTAAGTTCTTGTTCTCTTTTGTTGTCATAATCCGTAAATTTCTTTGCTTTGTGTCGTGTATTTGCGGGGCAAAGTTAGCGGTTTTCGGCATATATTTTGTAAATTTGCCGTGAAAAAGCATTAAATCATGAATAACCTAAGAGGAAAGCATATTGTATTGGGCATCACTGGCAGCATTGCGGCCTATAAGGCTTGCTACATTATTCGTGGATTGGTGAAGCGTGGCGCCGAGGTCCAGACTGTCATCACTCCTGCAGGACGCGAGTTCATTACACCGGTCACCCTGTCCACTCTGAGTAGTAATCCCGTAATTACGGAGTTCTTCAGTAGCCGCGATGGTTCATGGCACAGTCATGTGGATCTTGGATTGTGGGCCGATGCCATGCTGGTGGCTCCTGCTACAGCATCCACCATCGGTAAGATGGCCAACGGTATTGCCGACAATATGCTGGTGACCACTTACCTGAGTGCAAAGGAGCAGGTGTTCGTGGCTCCAGCCATGGATCTGGACATGTTCCGCCATCCTTCTATCCAGCGCAATCTGGACACCTTGCGTGCAGCGGGCGATATTATTATTGAGCCTGCCGCAGGCGAATTGGCCAGCCATCTGGTTGGTAAGGGACGCATGGAGGAACCGGATAACATCATCCTGCGACTGGAAGAATATTTTGCTCAGAAGGAAGGTGACATGCGTGGCAAGACTGTGTTGATTACCGTGGGACCAACTCATGAGAAGATAGATCCGGTACGCTTCATCGGCAACTATTCTACGGGCAAGATGGGCATGGCTCTGGCTGACGAGTGCATGAGCCGTGGAGCCAAGGTGATTCTGATTGCAGGTCCGGTGACTACAGCCCCACGATTCACTCCTGCGGTGCGCGAGGATGTGGAAAGCGCTGAGCAGATGTATCAAGCTACCATGAAGCATATTGCTGAGGCTGACATTGCCATTATGACGGCTGCAGTGGCAGATTATCGTCCGGATGACCCTGTGACCGAGAAGATCAAGCGCGAGAAGAAAGAGAGTATGACACTGGAACTGGTACAGAACAAAGACATTGCTGCAGCAGTGGGGCACTTCAAGCAGACCTCAGCGAAACCGTTGGTGACCGTTGGATTTGCCCTGGAAACCAGTGACGGATTTACCAATGCACAGGATAAACTGGCCCGCAAAAACCTGGATTATATTGTGATGAATTCCCTGCAGGATGCCGGTGCCGGTTTCGGTACAGAAACCAATAAGGTGACTATTTTCAGTACCACTGGAGAGCAGGCTTTCCCTCTGAAGAGTAAGGCTGAGGTGGCGGAGGATATTATTAATACAATAATTGACAATTGAGAATTTGGTGAAACTAATCAGCATATTATTTTTCCTGCTGGCTGGTGTGAGTGTATGGGCTCAGGAGTACGGCATTGTTACGGTGTCGGTGTGCAGCATGCGCCTGGAGGCCGATTTCAGTAGCGAGATGCAGACACAGGCACTGATGGGTACGCCGGTAAAAATTCTGGCCGATAGCAGCTGGTACCGCATACAGACACCGGATACCTATCAGGGATGGGTACATCATGCCGGTGTGCATCCGGTTAGCCGCGAAGAACTGCACGCCTGGAATATTGCCGAAAAGGTGATTGTGACTAGTCATTACGGTTGGGTGTACAGCCGTCCTGATGTGAATAGCCAGCCGGTGAGTGATGTGGTTAGTGGCAACCGCTTGCGACTGACAGGCACCAAAGGTAAGTTCTTTTGCGTGACCTATCCTGACGGACGCACAGGGTATCTGCCGAAGGCGTTGGCTAAGACCGAGACCAACTGGCGCAGAAGCCTGAAACAGGACGCGCAGAGCATTATCGCCACGGCGCATAGCCTGTTGGGCGTGCCTTACCTTTGGGCGGGCATGAGCAGCAAGGGCATGGACTGTAGCGGCTTTATGCGCACCGTATTGTTTATGCATGACATTATCATTCCGCGTGATGCCGGGCCTCAGAGCCGAAAGGGCGATCGCATGGAGATTGCTGCGAACTGCAGCAACTTGGTTCCGGGTGACTTAGTGTTCTTTGGCCGTAAGGCAACCGAGACATCGAAGGAGCGTGTGGTACATGTGGGAATGTATATTGGCAACCAACGGTTCATCCATTCTCAAGGAGATGTTCATGTAAGCAGCCTCAATCCGAATGATGAATTGTTTGATGCCTATAATCTGGGACGTCTGCTGTTCGCTACCCGTTTTCTACCTTATGTGGGTAAGGATCCGGAACTGAACAGCACGCTGACCAACGAGTTTTACCGATACTGATGAAAAGAAGGCAATTCATAAAGACGGCAGCTGCTGCCATGGTAGGTTCCACCCTTCCCGGAGGAGCTTTGGCTGTGGCATCGCCACACATGTTCGGAATTAACCGCCTGGGAGCAAGGCCCCGTATGAAACTGACCTATTTCCCATACGAGTTGCAATTACGCCATGTTTTTACAGTGGCTACCTATAGCCGTAGCACCACCCCGGATGTACAGGTGGAACTGGAGTACGACGGACTGGTAGGATATGGCGAAGCCTCCATGCCTCCATATCTGGCTGCAGAGTTGGGAACGAAGGATAGTGTGTGCGAGTTTCTTGGACGTGCCGCCAAGGTTCTTGAAGAGTGTGATGACCCAACCCAATTAGAAGACATCCTTGAGCGCATTGATGCTCTGGACGAAGGTAATGCTGCAGGAAAGGCTGCCGTAGACATAGCTCTGCATGATCTGGTGGGCAAGATGCTGGGTGCACCCTGGTATAAGATTTGGGGACTGAATCCTAGCAAAACACCGGATACCACCTTTACCATTGGAATTGACACTCCGGATGTGGTCCGCCAGAAAACACGTGAGTGTGCCGACCAATTCAATATTCTGAAGGTGAAACTTGGCCGTGAGAACGACAAGGAGATGATAGAGACCATCCGTTCAGTGACCAATCTGCCTATAGCCATTGACGCTAATCAGGGATGGACCGACCGTCAGTATGCCCTGGATATGATACACTGGCTGCACGAACATGGTATCGTGATGATAGAGCAACCCATGCCTAAAGAGCAGGTGGACGATCTGGCCTGGGTGACAGAGCACAGTCCATTGCCGGTATTTGCCGACGAGAGCATTCAGCGGCTTAAAGATGTGCAGCGCATGAAAGGTGTGTTCAGCGGCATTAACATCAAACTGATGAAGTGTACCGGCATGCGTGAAGCCTGGAAGATGGTGAACACCGCCCGGGCATTGGACATGAAGGTTATGGTGGGCTGTATGACGGAGACCAGTTGCGCCTGTTCGGCTGCCGCACAGTTCTCGCCAGCTGTTGACTTTGCCGATTTGGACGGCAACCTTCTGATAGCCAATGACCGTTTTACCGGCATGACCGTAGAGAAGGGTAAGATAACCCTGCATGATCGTCCGGGAATAGGAGTGAAAAGAGTTTAACGTAACTATTATAATCAAACCAATTTATCAATAAACAAAACATGAAAAAGACATTGTTATTTAGCGCTGCTCTGGCTTTTGCCATGAATGCAAGCGCACAGCTGAAGCTGACCAAGGACAACGTTGAGGAGATCCTGAAGGCAATGACTACCGAAGAGAAGGTGGATCTGTGTGTTGGTGGCGGTTGGGGTAGCATGGTTGCTGCTTCTGTACCAACAGGTTCTGACGAGAAACTGGTTCCAGGTGCTGCTGGTACTACAAAGGCTATCGCACGTTTGGGTATTCCTGCTACCGTATTGTCTGACGGCCCTGCAGGTTTGCGTATTAATCCTACCCGTCCAGGTACAGACAAGACTTTCTACTGCACTGGTTTCCCTGTAGGTACTGTATTGGCTTGCTCATGGGATACAGAGATGGTCGAGAACCTGCTGAAGGCTATGGGTAACGAGGTATTGGAGTATGGTGCTGACGTATTGTTGGCTCCTGGCCAGAACATTCACCGTAATCCATTGTGCGGCCGTAACTTCGAGTATTTTTCTGAGGATCCAATCCTGTCTGGTAAGATGGCAGCCGCATATGTTCGCGGTATTCAGAGTCAGGGTGTAGGTGTATCTGTTAAGCACTTTGCATTCAACAATCAGGAAGTGAACCGTAACGCAAACATCGCTCAGGTTAACCAGCGTGCTGCACGTGAGTTGTATCTGCGTAACTTCGAGATCTCTGTTAAGGAATCTGATCCATGGACAGTGATGTCATCATATAACCAGGTGAACGGCGAGTACACTCAGCAGAGCCACGACCTGTTGACCACCATCCTGCGTGATGAGTGGGGCTTCAAGGGTATCGTAATGACCGACTGGGGTAACAAGGAAGGTACCGTTAAGGCTGTTCATGCACAGAATGACTTGATGGAGCCAGGTTCACCAAACGAGAATGAGCGCATCCTGAAGGCTCTGAAGGACGGTAGTCTGAAGATGGAGGATTTGGACCGTAACGTTCGCAATATGCTGAACTACATCGTTCGCACTCCTCGTTTCCAGGGTTATAAGTACAGCAATAATCCTGATTTGACCGGTCACGCAAAGTTGGTTCGTGAGGCCGCAACCCAGGGTATGGTATTGCTGAAGAACAAGGCTAACGCACTGCCTATGAAGGGCGTGAAGAACGTAGCTCTGTTTGGTGCTACCGCTTACAACTCAATTGCAGGTGGTACCGGTTCTGGTAATGTAAACAAGCCATACATCCGCAACATCGATGAGGGTCTGACCGCTGCCGGTCTGACACTGGATGCTCAGTTGGCTACATATTATAAGGAGTATCTGCAGGCAGAGAAGGCTAAGACTGCCATCAATGCAGCAGGCCGTGGTTTCGGTATCATGTTGGGTGACGCTGTTATTCCAGATCCAGCTATCGAGAAGCAGGCTATCAAGAACTCTGTAACCCGTAACGACGCTGCAGTTATCGTTATCGGCCGTAATGCTGGTGAGGGTGATGACCGTCGCATTGAGGACGACTGGAACTTGAGTGCAGCTGAGACAGCTCTGATTAACCAGGTTTGCAACATCTATCATCAGGAGGGTAAGAAGGTTTACGTAGTCCTGAACATCGGTGGTGTTATCGAGACTGCTTCTTGGAAGAGCCTGCCAGACGGTATTCTGTTGGCATGGACTCCAGGTCAGGAGGTTGGTAATTCAGTAGCAGACATTCTGACCGGTAAGGCTAATCCTTCAGGTAAGTTGTCTATGACTTTCCCAATGACTATCTTCGATCATCCTTCTACCTTCAACTTCCCATACGAGGGTCGTCAGCAGGCACAACAGGGTCGCGGTTTCTTCATGGGTGGTCCTCAGAAACCACAGCCAGTTAAGAATCAGGATTATACTGACTATGCTGAGGGTATCTGGGTTGGTTACCGTTACTTCAACACCGCTGATGTGGAGGTTTCTTATCCATTCGGTTACGGCTTGAGCTACACCAATTTCGCATACAGTACTCCTGTAGTTAAGGTAGGTAAGGATGGTGGTATCACCGCTACCATCACCGTTAAGAACACTGGTGACGTTGCTGGTCGTGAGGCTGTTCAGCTGTACGTAACTGCTCCTGACGGCGGTATGGTTAAGCCTGAGAGCGAGTTGAAGGCATTTGCTAAGACCAAGGAGTTGCAGCCAGGTGAGAGCCAGACTCTGACCATGTCTTGCAGCCCATACTATTTGTCTTCATTCAACGAGGGCGCTTCACAGTGGGAGACCGCTGCTGGTAAGTACACCGTTAAGTTCGGTGCTAACGCACAGGATATCCGCGCAACCGGTTCTGTTGTACTGAAGGGTCAGAACTGGAAGACCAACAATGCATTGGCTCCAACTGCTCCTGTACAGGAAATGTCATTTGTAAAGTAATAAACCCAATAAAAAAAGGGGGCTCAAATCGAGCCCCCTTTTTTTATATATTATTATAAGGTGTAAGTCCCTTCAACTAAGTTACCCATCGACCAGACACCTCGCAGGTTAAGTGCCTTGTCAAGAACAATCATATCAGCATCCTTGCCCAACTCCAGGGAACCTTTTCGGTCATAGATACCCATAATCTTTGCAGGAGTTTCGGAAGCCATGCGGATAGCATCTTCCAGTGGAATCTCAGCAATGTGCACGCAAGTACGGATCAGACGGTCCATGGTTGCAATACTACCGGCCAGAGCAGAACGGTCAGCCAATTTGCAGACGCCATCCTCGATGATGACACGTGGGTCGAAATTCTCCTTACTGTCACTGGCTGTACATGCCAAGGCATCGGTAATCAGACAACAGCGCTCCACACCCTTCAACTTATGAACCAACTGTAGGATGATAGGTGGAACATGAATTCCATCGGCAATTACCTCAACGGTGAAATCATCAATCAGATAAACACTCTCCACGGTTCCCTCATGCTTGTACTCGTGGTATTTGTGGAAACCAGGCATGGCGTTATAGAAATGAGTAGCATGATTGTAACCGCTATCGTGTGCACGTTGTACCTCTTTATAACCGGCTCCTGTGTGAGCAATGGCAGCCACAACACCCTTAGAGCGCAGGTACTCGCCCAACTGTGGTACACCAGGAACCTCAGGAGCTGCATCCACACGGCGAATACACTTGTATTTCTCAATCAGTGGGATATAATCCTCTGGCTTAGGCTCGATGATGTATTCTGGAATTTGAGCTCCAGCCATCTTCAGGCTGAAATAAGGTCCCTCAAGATGCAGACCCATTACAGGGCTGTTTGGCTCTTCCATCATAGCAGTACAGGTCTCGGCAGCCGCCTCGATCATAGGATATGAGGAAGAAGAAAGAGTAGGGAAAATAGCGGTAGTACCATGCTTCATGTGAGCCTTTACTGCCACCTCAAAAGCTTCGCGTGTACCTTCCATGAAATCGCGTCCGCCACCACCGTGCACGTGTAACTCTATTCCACCAGGAACCAGATGTAAGCCCTTAACATCAATAATATCGGCACCTATGATACCTAAGTTACATGGGGTTATAGAAACGATTTTTCCGTCGTCAACCAGCAAGGAGGCGTCTTCCATCCATCCATTTGGAGTGAGGATGTGCGCATGAATGAATTGTGTTAGCATGATTATTCGATGATTTATGGTTTTACTCTGCAAAGGTAGCCTTTTTTTTGAATCATTGCATTGATAAGGAAGAAAAAATAAAGAAACCGACCACGTAATCCCTACGGAGCCGGTTTCCCGTTATTTACACTACTAAAAATGTTTTCTTATGT
>JAZQPA010000039.1:0-33028 GCA_045628125.1 Bacteroidaceae bacterium | reverse complement strand
CCTTGCTTGAACGCTGCATAGAACCAGTCTGCAGAATGATGTTGTACTTGCGAACAGCCTTAACCAACTGCTGACCCTCGAAGATAGTCAAAGTCAGAGGCTTCTCCAAGTAGATGTCCTTACCTGCCTTACAAGCAGCGATAGCCATACGAGCGTGCTGGTGGTCAGGAGATGCGATAACTACTGCATCGATATCCTTGCGAGCCAACAAATCAGGATAGTCAACATACATGTCGCACTTTACCTTCTTCTCACCCTTACCAGTGTAGTAGTCGATAACGGTCTTCTGGAAACGGTCGCGCTTGATATCATAGATATCACAACCAGCGATAACCTTAACATCCTCCAGGGTCAAGAAACCTCTCAACAGGTTGATAGCCTGCTGACCCAAACCGATGAAACCAATGTTTACCTTGCTGTTAGGATCCTTGCGGATGATAGTAGCATCAGTAGCGTTGATGTTACGTACCTCAGCAAAAGTAGGTACAGAAGGAGCAGCCATAGCGGCAGCACCAAGACCACAGGTCTTTAAGAAATCACGTCTTTTCATGATATTGTTATTAATGGTTGATAATTTTGTAAAAATCAAATTTCGGTGTAAAATTAGCAATTATTTTTGAACTTCAGCAAAAAATACTCATTTTTTTTACTTAATCAGCCAAAGTAGCACGAGCCTCACGGTCTGGGTCGTTCAAAACCTCGCATTTATCGTTCAGAATCATGGTAGCACCCTTCTCGGTATCGTATGCTGGCCATTCTGGCAATTCTGCACAATTTGGATTACCGGTACGCATGAAACTCAGCAGTGCAGAAGCCATCTTCTTAGACAGTTCGCGAGGACGCTTACCACCACCACTGTGGCTAACCATTCTGTCGGTATTCAGGAACCAGAAGCTGATATCCAGGCAATGGAATGCCTTTGCACGACCATCGAAAGTAGGAGGATTCCAACCGAACCAAGCCAGATATACAGGAGCATCCTGCTGAGCCTTGGCATTGATGGAATTGATCACACCTACACGGGTAGAGCTGGCCAGGTTGATCACGTCGATAGGCTTCTGATTTGGGAACACCTTATTATATGCATCATATACCTTCTGTGCCTTGTCGCCATAGTTCTTTGACAGCAGCTCCACAGCCTGCTCAGGAGTAGAAGCCTCCAATTCAGGATCCAGCATGCTGCGGCCAGACTCGGCAGTAGTGGTACAGAAAATCATAGGGATATTGTTGTTGTGCAGGTCCTTGCCCTGGAAATGACCGTCCTTTGGCAGAATCTTGCCATCAGCAATTGGGCCGAAGAAACCGCGTGCATTGACACCAGGATTGGTCTCAGCAAACTTCTTGGCACAGTCGTTAGCCAGCTGGATATACTCCTTCCAAGGCATCTGCTTCAGCTGCTCAACAGTCTTACCGCTCTCCTTAACGATGAACTTACCCAATTCCTTGGTTACATTCTGGTCGTTGGCCTTAATGGTGCTGCCGCTCAGTGCCACAGCCTTATGTACCAGACCCTTGGTCAATGGAGAAGCCACCATGGTACAAACCTTTGCACCACCACCGCTCTGACCCATGATGGTCACGTTATCAGGGTCACCACCAAAGTTGGCGATGTTATTGTGTACCCACTTCAGCGCAGCAATCATATCCAATGTACCGCAGTTGCCTGAATCCTCATACTTAGCATCCACGCCAGAGAAATCGCTGAAAGCCAAGGTACCCAGACGGTGGTTGATGGATACGAATACGATATCACCCTTGCGGCTGATGTTCTCGCCATGGTAACCGTCCTGCTCAATACCGCTACCAGCAGTGTAGCCACCACCGTGCAGCCAAACCATTACAGGGCGCTTCTTGTTATCGGTATTAGGGGTCCATACATTCAGCTTCAAGCAGTCCTCACCCACATCGAAAAAGTTCCAATGATCGCGGAAAGAATACACAGCACTTGCATACTGGGTATCCAGGTTCTGAGGAGCAGTGGTACCCCAGAATACGGTATTCAGCACACCATCCCATGGAGTTGGCTCCTGTGGAGGCATGAAGCGGTTCTCACCAGCTGTGCTTGCGCCGTAAGGAATGCCCAGATAAGTGTAGATGCCACGAGAGATGTAACCCTTTACCTTTCCGTACTGGGTATTGGCAATAGCGATGTTATCACCAATCTCAATCTGAGGAGCATCCGGGTCATAGCCCAGATCATCGGTAGTTGCAGTTGTAGCCTGACCGCCACAAGATGCCAATGCTGCCATGGCAACACCCATCAATGCAAAAGAAAAAAGTTTGAAATTCTTTTTCATGGTTAAATATTAGTAAGGTTTAATAAAATGTGCTCATTTGCAAATATACTAAATCCTGACACCATTCATGAAATATTCTGATATTTTTTCGCCATAGTCTCATCTTTTACATACTTTCTGCAGCTAAAACTTGCCATTAGGGAAAATAATATTTACTTTTGCAAACTTGAAATATCATTTTTAAGCAAATTTCTATTATGGTAAAGCACATTATTTTATGGAAGCTCAAGGATGAGCTGACCGCAGAGGAGAAGCAGACCGTTAAGGCTGGTATCAAGGAAGGTTTGGAAGGTTTGGTAGGCCAGGTTCCAGGTTTGCTGGAAGTAACCGTAACCATCGATGGTGTATTGGCAAGTTCAAATGCAGACGTTATGCTGGATTGCACACTGGACACTCCAGAGTCACTGAAGGGCTATGCAGTTCACCCTGCTCACGTGGCAGTAGCCGACGGTAAGGTACGTCCTTACACCTGTGTAAGAACCTGCATCGATTTCGAATGCTAAATAAAAAAAAGGAGTGCCGGTTGGCACTCCTTTTTTATTAATAGACTTATTACAGTTTCTTCAGATATTCGGTACATTCCTCGAAGGACTTGAACGTGTTCTCTCCAGGAACCAGACCCGGGATGATGTTCAGCTTGGTCAGCATGTACATGGCCTGTGGCTGGATGATAGTCATCAGCACCTTCACGCCACGTGCCTGCAAATCCTTGACGGCGGTCTCCATGGCATAAGCACCAGACTGGTCCATAAAGCTAACCAGCTTCATACGGATGATGACCACCTCGGCAGACTCAGGCACGCTGTGCATAACCTCCTGGAAACGGGTCACAGAACCAAAGAACACCGGACCATCCAAGTGCTGGATATAGATTCTCTCCTTTACTTCCTCAGGAATTCCCACCTCATCACTCCAAGGATTCTCTGCCTTTGCCACACTCATGGCATGGCTGTCGTAGCTGCCTTCAACCAGGTCGCTGAAACGCTTCATGAACAGCACACAAGCAATCACCATACCGATACCTACAGCGGTAAGCAGATCCACAAAGACGGTCATCAGGAACACCACCATCAGCACGAAAGCATCAGCACGTGGAACCTTTGTCAGATCCTTGAAGCCCTTGAAATCGATAATACCCCAACCTACAGTAATCAGGATACCGGCCAATACTGACAGTGGAACATACTTAACCAGACTGCCCAGACCCAACAGGATAGCCAGCAGGAACATGGAGTGAACCATACCACTGATCTGGCTGCGGCCACCACTCTTTACATTAACTACGGTACGCATGGTAGCACCTGCACCAGAGATACCGCAGAACATACCAGCCATGGCATTACCGATACCCTGACCGATCAACTCCTTATTACTATTATGCTTGGTCTTGGTAATATTGTCAGCCACAACTGAAGTCAGCAGGGTATCAATAGAACCCAGACCCGCCAGTGTCAGACCCGGAACGATAGCCGCATTGATCAGAGCCATCCAATCCAGTCCCTCCAGAGAAAGACCCTCCTTTGCGAAGAATGGCATAGGCAGACCGGCAGGGATATCACCGATGGTCAGCTTGGCATCCAGACCGCAGAACAAAGAAGCGATAGTCACCAGAACCAGAGCCACCAATGTAGAAGGCACCTTTGTGGTCACCTTAGGGAACAGCTGGATAATGACAATAGTAGCCAAACCCAACAGCAAGGCTGGAACACTGATGCCGGCAGCCACAGTCTGAGGGAAATTGATAAGCATATCCACCACAGCAACAGGAGATTTGCTACCGATGATAGGATAAATCTGCTGCAGGATGATGATGACACCGATACCGCTCATGAAACCGGAAAGCACAGGATAAGGAATGTAACGCACATACTTACCGATGCGGATGATGCCAAATAAAATCTGGAACAAGCCACAGAACATACCGGCCATGGACATGGCGATAAGTACAGCCGAGAAGTTGCCCTGAGAAGACACCCAGGCACCACTAATCAGACTGGCAGTGATAACGGTCATTGGACCGGTAGGACCGCTGATCTGTGAATGAGTACCTCCGAACAGAGAAGCAAAGAAACCCAACAATGTGGCACCTACCAGACCAGCCAAGGCTCCCATGGAACTGGCAGCAGGATTATCGATTCCGCCAAAAGCCTGAATACCGAATGCCAACGCTAAAGGCAATGCCACGATACCCGCGGTAATGCCACCAAAAACATCGCCCTTGATGTTATTTGTCGAAATAAACGCCATGATTCTAATCGTTTTGTTATTAGTTTTGTAAATTTGGGTGCAAATTTACTAAAAAAACAAATTATAAACGATAGTTTTGTTCCAAAG
The DNA here is from genome assembly GCA_045628125.1 of Bacteroidaceae bacterium. GTDB lineage: Bacteria > Bacteroidota > Bacteroidia > Bacteroidales > Bacteroidaceae > Minthousia. The sequence continues at coordinate 28,397 of JAZQPA010000039.1, read as the reverse complement.
TGTCTTAGTCTTGGTAAAATTAGCTACCTTTGTGCATTATGGTAAATATTGACGACGCAATTTTGATTGCAGCTAAGGCTCATGCCGGACAATTGGACCGGGATGGCAATCCTGTAATCCTTCACCCACTGACCGTGGGACTGATGGGACACACAGACGAAGAGCGTGTAGCCGGTTTCCTGCACGATGTGGTGGAAGATACCGGCATGACCTTTGAGGATTTGGAAGCTGAGGGCATCCCTGACGGAATCATCTCGGCCCTGAAGTTACTGACACACGACAAGACACTGAGTTACGATGCGTATCTGCAGCGCATCATCGATTCGCACAACCCTATCGCGCTACAGGTGAAATACAACGACCTGCAGCACAACTTTGAACGGGGCAAAGACCATCCGGACCTGCAGGCCAAGCACGGCCCTGCCCTGGAGAAGATCAAGGCGGCAGTAGAGGCAGAGTCACTGGTAACCCTTTTCAAATACGAGGCCGAGCCGGGACATGAGCTGGCCCTGTTCGCCTGCGGCTGTTTCTGGGGTGCCCAGCACCAGTTCCAGCGCAAGGCAGGTGTACTGAAAAGTACCGTAGGATACACCGGAGGTGAGGAGCAGTATCCCACCTATGCCCAGGTACGCGACCACCAGACCCATCATGTAGAGGCTGTGATGGTGGAATATGACCCAGAGCAGGTGACCTATACCGACCTGTGCAAGCTGTTCTTTGAGATTCACGACCCAGCCCAGGTGGACGGCGTGGGACCAGACATCGGTCCCCAGTACCGCAGCGAGATTTTCTATCTGTCCGAGACCCAGCGTCAGGAAGCTATGGCTGTAGCCGACATACTGCGGGCCAAGGGCGATGAGGTGAATACCCTGCTGCGTCCTGCTGGAGATTTCTGGGTAGGCGAAGCCTATCATCAGGATTATTATGACAAGACCGGCGGTTCTCCCTATTGTCATATTCGCATCAAAAAATTCTAATAATTCAAGATTAATCCGTAAATTTGCGGCGTTTTTTCAACGTATAAGATTATCATTATGAAAATTGCATTAATCGGCTATGGCAAAATGGGTAAGATGATTGAGCAGATTGCCCTGCAGCGTGGCCACGAGATAGTTTCTGTCATTGACATTGACAACCCACAGGATTTTGACAGCGACGCATTCCGCAGCGCTGATGTTGCCATCGAATTCACCTGCCCACAGGCAGCTTACGGCAACTATATGAAATGTTTTGAGCAGGGCGTGAAGCTGGTTTCCGGCAGTACCGGCTGGCTGAAGGAGCACGGCGAGGAGATTAAGGAATTGTGCACTACTGGCGGAAAGACCTTGTTCTGGAGCAGCAACTTCAGTCTGGGTGTGGCTATCTTCAGAGCTGTGAACAAGTACCTGGCTAAGATCATGAACAACTTCCCAAGCTACGAGGTGACCATGGAAGAGACTCACCACATCCACAAGCTGGATGCGCCAAGCGGTACCGCTATCACTCTGGCAGAGGACATTCTGGAGAACCTGAGCCGCAAGAACACCTGGGTAAAGGGTACTGAGTATGCTGCCGACGGCACGGTTTCAGGCACCATGGAGTGTGAGGCCAATGAATTGCCTATCAGCAGCATCCGTCGCGATGAGGTTCCAGGCATCCATACCATCACTTACGACAGTGAGGCCGACCAGATTTCCATCACCCACGATGCACACAGCCGTAAGGGTTTTGCCCTGGGTGCTGTTCTGGCTGCAGAATACACTGCCAACCACGAGGGTTTCCTGAGCATGAATGATTTGTTTCCTTTTTAACAACCACACATGAAAAAATTAAATAAGAGACTTGTTCCTGAACAAAAGCCAGAGAACAAGACACTGCAATGGGTTAAGTTTGTCGTTGTTCTGGCGCTGTACCTGCTGTTCCTGTACTGGGTAAAGAGCTGGCTGGGACTGGTTGTCATTCCTTTTATCTATGACAACTACATCACCCATAAGATCAACTGGCAGTGGTGGAGAGATTCCGACAGTGAGATAACCCGCGGCATCATGAGCTGGGTGGACGCCATCGTGTTTGCTCTGGTAGCCGTTTATTTCGTAACCACTTTCTCTTTCCAGAACTATGCCATCCCTTCTGCCAGCTTGGAGAAGAGCCTTCTGACCGGTGACTATCTGTTCGTGAGCAAGATCAGCTACGGTCCCCGTGTTCCTATGACTCCGCTGACCATGCCTATGACCCAGCACACCATGCCTTGGGGAAGCAAGAGCTACATCGAGTGGCCACAGTGGGAATACCGCCGTGTATCCGGTTTGGGTAAGGTGGAGCTGAATGACATCGTGGTGTTCAACTACCCTAGCGGTGATACCGTAATTGTTAATCCGGCCTATCAGAACCAGGATTACTACAGCATCGTCTACACCATCGGTAAGCAGCTGAATCCGGACATGCAGATTCCTGATTCTCTTCCTGTCATGGAGCAGCGCGCCCGTTTCCAGAAGCTGTATGCCGACGGACGCAATTATATCCTGCAGAACAAGCAGGAGTTCCAGGGCATCATGAGCCGCCCTGTGGACCGTCGCGAGAACTATGTGAAGCGTTGTGTGGGTCTTCCGGGTGACATGCTGGAAATCAAGGACAAGATTGTTTACCTGAACGGAAAGGCCAACAAGGAGCCGGACAACGTGCAGTACATGTACTGGGTAGATACTCATGTAGACATTACCGATGATATGGCTCACGAATTGGGTATCGCATTGGACGACCTGGGATTGCCTAACAAGGGTGTATATAACCTGCCACTGACCGCCAAGATGATTGAGACCATGAAGGGTATGCCTGAGGTATTTAAGGACATCCGCCCTGAGACCGGCCGCTACGAGGATGGTATCTATCCGCTGAATGGCAATACTCACTGGGACCGTGACAACTACGGTCCGGTATGGATTCCAGCCAAGGGCAAGAGCATCGATCTGACCCTGGATAACATTGCCGTGTACGAGCGTCCTATCGCCATCTACGAAGGCAATGACCTGCAGATCAAGGACAACAAGATTTTCATCAACGGCCAGGAGGCTACCAGCTATACCTTTAAGATGGATTACTACTGGATGATGGGTGACAACCGTCACAACAGTGCCGACAGCCGTTACTGGGGATTCGTTCCTGAGGACCACATCGTGGGTAAGCCTATCTTTGTATGGTTGAGTCTGGACAAGGACCGCAGCCTGTTCAATGGCGGCGTCCGCTGGAACCGTCTGTTCAAGTGGGTGGATGACATAAAATGACAACAGACAACGAACGACAGACAACGGTCATCATCCCTACTGCTTATTGGGGACCGGTGCAGCAATACGCATGGATGCTGCATGCGGATAAGGTACAGGTGGAGCAGCAGGAACATTATATCAAACAGACGTACCGCAACCGCTGTATCATAGCGGCCAGCGATGGCCCACTGCCCTTAACCGTGCCCATCGTGAAGCCCGACAATGACAACTGCCCGATGAGCCGGATACGCATCAGCGATCACGGCAACTGGCGTCATCTGCATTGGCAGGCACTGACTTCGGCCTACAAGAACAGTCCTTTCTTTGAGTATTACGAGGACGATTTCAAGCCATTCTATACGGAGCGGTGGGAGTTTCTGATGGATTATAATGAAGCCATCGGGAAGAAAGTATGCGAGTTGCTGGACATGGAAGTGCAGGTATCACGCACTGCGGAATACATCCATTTCTACGGCAACGGGGAGACAGACCTTCGTGCCGTGATCTCACCCAAAGCCAAGATACAGGACCCTCGTTTCCAGGCCCTGCCCTATTATCAGGTGTTTAAAGATAAATTAGGATTCCTGCCCAACCTGAGCATTGCAGACCTGCTGTTCAACATGGGACCGGAAGGACTTCTGGTTTTACAGGATAGTTTAAAATAATAAAAGCGACTAAACATATTGTCATCCTGAGTGAAACGAAGGATCTTTCTTAGCCAGTAAAGGGCTTCGCTATAAAAAGATTCTTCGCTACGCTCAGAATGACATTAATTTTATATTATACGTAAGTTTCCAGGAACTTGCAGTTGCCATCAGGAACAGCAGTGATTTCCTGAGTGCTGGCTGGAATCAGAATGCTCTGTCCTGCCTGAATCTCAACACTCTCACCCTGCTCGTTGGTCAGGGTAGCCTTGCCTTCCAGACAGATATAGATCACAAAGCTGTCCAGCTCGCTGTAATCGATAGCCATTGGCTCGGTCAGGTCATAAACTGCAGTAGTGAAGTAATCGCAGCTTACCAACTCTACTGACGCATCCTTCTCTGGAGTATACAGGGTGCGGTACTCGTCGAATACCTCGAAGTTGATAGCCTCCTTAGCCAGCTCGGTGTGCAGCTCACGCTCGTTGCCGTTAGCATCCTTGCGCTTGAAATCGTAGATACGGTAAGTAACATCGCTGGTCTGCTGAATCTCAGCAATAAAGCAACCAGCACCAATGCTGTGGATACGGCCTGCAGGCAAGAAGAATACGTCACCGTTCTTTACGTTGTACTCGCACAGAGCATCGGTAATGGTGCCATCCTCAACCTTAGCAGCATACTCATCTGGAGTCAGCAGGCTCTTCATACCGCTGCGCAGCTTAGCATCCGGATCACTCTCCATCACGTACCACATCTCGGTCTTACCCTTGCTGCCCTTGCCCTGCTTCTGGGCAATCTCGTCAGTAGGATGTACCTGGATAGACAATGGCTGACGTGCATCGATAAACTTGATCAGCAATGGGAACTCGGTTCCGAAACGCTGGTAGTTTGACTCACCGATCAGTGCGCCCTTCATTTCCTCTACCAGGCTGTTCAGGTCACGGCCCTTGTACTCGCCTTCGGCAACTACACTGACATTACCCTTTACACCGCTGATTTCCCAGCTCTCGCCAACGGTTGGCATCTCCATATCCAAGCCCTTGAATGGGATAATCTTGTCACCACCCCAAAGGATTGACTTCAACAGAGGTTCAAATTTTAATGGTTTCATTTTGATGTTGTTTATTTAAAGGTTATTCAAGTTTCAGTAATATCCTATCCTGCCGAGATTACCCCGAAAGAATGACATTAGGATTCAATGAGGAGCAGTTATTTCTTTTTTTTCTTCTTGCTGCGCTTTGCCCAGCCTTCCTCGCTGAAATCAGGCTCCTCGCCACGAAGGTTCAGTTCCTTGAATTCCGGAGTGAAGAACTGCTTCCAGTCGTCCTTGCCCCGGCGCTTCTGTTCTGTTGGGAAGGCCAGTTTCTCCTTGCGTTCCTTACGCTGACGCTCCAGACGCTCCTTGCGCTCCTCGGCTCTGGCTTCACCACGTCCGCGGCGTCCCTTCGGCTCTTCTCTGCGCTCCTCCTTGCGCTGGCGCTTGGGTTTCTCGGAGTCATCCCTACGCTTGCGACGGGAATCTCCACCACCCTCTTCACGGCGGTCCTCCTTACGGCTGCGGCGCTGACGCTTAGGCTTCTCTTCCGCCTCGCCGTCCTCGCTACCTGCCACTTCCACGCCTACCTGACGGCCGTTGAACTTGGCTCTTGACAATCCGTCCAGCACAGCCTGGGTATCTTCCTCGTGCACCTCAAAGAACGAGAACTTGGTCATCAGGTCGATGCGGCCCACCTCGATACGCTTCTTGATGTTATGGTTCAGCAGGTCAATCAGCTTAGCCGGTATGATACCGTCCATCTTACCCAAGTTGATGAACAGGCGGGTATATCCGGATTCTGCCGTACGTGAGCCCTTTCCCCGGCGCTTGCTTCCGCCCTCACCACGCTCGCGCTTGCTGTCCTGAGGCTGCTCAATCTCAGGCGCATTGGCATAATATTCAGCAAAGCGGTTGAACTCCCGGCTCAGCACACGCTTGATCAGGTCCTCCTTGCTGAGCCATTCCAGCTTGCGGTACACATCAGGGAGGAACTTCTCAATCTCCTCGTCGTTCACCTCAGCACGCTCAATGTCATCGATGGTCTTGTACAGCTGCTTTTCGCAAATCTGCTCGCCGCTTGGAATGACACCCATCTCGAACTTCTTCTTAATCACGTCCTCGATGGCGCGGAGCTTACCCTTCTCGCGCACATGAATGATGGCGATACTGATACCCTTCTTATCGGCACGTCCGGTACGTCCGCTTCGGTGCGTATACACCTCGATGTCATCCGGGAAACCGTAGTTGATGACATGAGTCAGATCATCCACGTCCAATCCGCGGGCTGCCACATCGGTAGCCACCAGCAACTGGATGCGGTGCTGACGGAACTTCTGCATGGTCAGGTCGCGCTGCTGCTGGCTCAAATCGCCATGCAGAGCATCCGAGCTGTAACCATCCTGAATCAGTTTGTCGGCAATTTCTGCCGTCTCCATGCGGGTGCGGCAGAAAACAATACCGTATATCTTAGGGTAGAAATCCACGATACGCTTCAGCGCCAGGTACTTGTCCTTGGCATGCACCAGATAGGCAATATGACTCACATTCTTGGAGCCCTCGTTCTTGGTACCAATGACAATCTCCTTGGCATTACGCAGGTAATTCTTGGAGATGCGGCTGATTTCGGCACTCATGGTTGCCGAGAACAGCAGGGTGTTCCGGTTCTCAGGAACAGCAGCAAGGATGGCAGTCAAATCCTCCGAGAAACCCATGGAGAGCATCTCATCGGCCTCATCCAGTACCACATTATGAACGGCATCCAGCTGCACCACCTCACGGCGCATCAGGTCCAGCAGTCGTCCCGGAGTGGCCACCACAATATGCACGCCACGCTTCAGGGAACGGATCTGACTCTCGATGCTGCTTCCACCATAAACAGGGATAATCTTCAATCCCTCGATGTATTTGGAGTAATCGGTTAGATCACTGGCTATCTGCAGGCAAAGTTCGCGGGTTGGGCAGAGAATCAGTGCCTGTGGAGCCACGAATTCCACATCGGTCATCTGAATCAGCGGAAGGCCATAGGCAGCAGTCTTTCCGGTTCCAGTCTGCGCCAGTGCCACCACATCATTGTCCTCGCCTAAAAGATAAGGGATAACCTCCTCCTGTACTGGCATGGGTTGCTCATACCCCATCTCGGTAATGGCCATTAATAATTCTTCTGAAAGTCCCAGTTGTTCAAATGTCTTCATTCTGATTTTAAATTAGGGCATTTGGGGGCTCCACCGCAGTGACCTTTTCCATCTGCACAGTTACACTTTTTCTTCCCGGTCAGTTGACCGTATAGATTCCATAGCGTCCAGGCAATCGCTGCCGAGACGATGATTCCTACTATTATCTCTTGCATTAAAACAATTCGAATTGCAATTATCTCGCAAAAATACAAAAAAACTTTGTACCTTTGCCCGGAAATTTGAAAAAACATGGCCTACCGTACAATAACACTGCCCTGCGGACTTCGTTTGGTGCACACATCGTCTGCTACCGACGTGACTTATTGCGGTTTCTGCATAGATGCGGGAACACGTGACGAGCATGCCGACGAGAGCGGTATGGCCCATTTCATTGAGCATCTGCTGTTCAAGGGCACCACGCACCGCCGTGCCTGGCACATCCTGAACCGTCTGGAAAGTGTGGGCGGTGATTTGAATGCGTTCACCACCAAGGAGGACACCACCGTCTATGCGGCAGTGCCAACCCATCATTTCCAGCGTGCGGCAGAGCTGCTGGTGGATATTGTATTCAACAGCACCTTCCCTCAGAATGAGATAGACAAGGAAGTGGAGGTTATCATCGATGAGATCCAGAGTTACGAGGACTCACCTTCGGAACTGATTTTCGATGAGTTTGAAGATTTGATTTACCACGGCCATCCGTTGGGACGCAACATACTGGGCAATCCGGACCGTTTGCGCGAATACACCTCGGAGGATGCCCTCCGTTTTGTGAAGCGTTACTACCAGGCTCAGAACATGGTGTTCTTTGTGCGCACCAGTGAATCATTCGACAACGTGGTGAAAATCATGAACCGTATGATGACCCGTTCCGGTGTGTGTGCCGGTGATGTGCATCCACAGCGTGTTTGTCCTGCACCTTATACCCCACAGCAGATTGTCAGTCACCGCGACACTCATCAGGCCCATGTCATGCTGGGCGGCAGAGCCTTTGATGCCGTACAGGGAAAGCGTACCGGATTGTATGTGCTGAATAACCTGTTGGGAGGACCGGGCATGAACAGCCGCCTGAACCTGGCTCTACGTGAACGCAGAGGTCTGGTGTATAATGTGGAAAGCAATCTGACCAACTATACCGATACCGGCACATTCAGCATCTATTTCGGTTGTGACACAAAGGATGTGGACAAGTGTCTGCGCATCTGCCGTTCCGAATTGAAGAAACTGATTGATACTCCTTTGAGCCAGAACCAGTTGAATGCAGCCAAGCAGCAGCTGAAAGGCCAGCTGGTGGTGGCCTGTGATAATTTTGAGAACAATGTGCTGGACTTAGCCAAGGCCTATCTGCATTACGGTAAGACCGAGGAAATGGAAGAGATTTACCAGCGCATCAATGCCATCACTGCCCAAGACCTGCAGCAGATAGCAGCCGAGGTTTTTGCTGCGGACAAACTGACATCACTGATTTATCAATGATTGCTCACCAAACAAATAAAAGCTCCCGGAACCGGAAGCTTTTATTGTTTTTACACTAATCTCTCTAAAAAGTAAACTATCTGTTTGCGCCACCATGGCCAATCGTGATAGACATCGGTTCCCCAATACTCAAACCACGAATTATTCACGCCATGCTCGTGCAGAATGGTATCCAGCTCACGGGTCTCAGGCAGGCCGTCATCCTCCCATTTTCCCTGGCCGATACAAACCACGATACGGCGGTGGCGATACATATCCCAATAATGATGATCGCTTGGCATGTTGCGCAGATAACGCAATGGCGAATTGTTATATACATTATCATCGCAGTAGTCGCCCATGAAGTAACGGGTATCGTACAATCCGCTCAGAGCGATGACAGTATCGAAGATGTCCGGACGGCGGAAGAACGAGTTGGCTGCCTGATAGGCACCCAGACTGCAACCGGTACACATGAAGGTCTCACCCTGCCAATAACTTACCTCGGGAATCAGTTCCTCGGTGATGTAGCGGAAGTAGCGCTCCTGCATCCACATACGCTTTCCCTTATCCCAATCCTTGCTGGATAAGGCCTCCCAATCGATACCGTCACAACAGATGACACGGATACGGCCCTGCTCGATGAATGGAGACATGACATGAATCATGTTGAATCCCTCCATATCCCAGAAACGGCCGTCCTGAGAAGGGAACACCAGCAACGCATGACCGCGGTCACCGTAGGTCTTGTACTCCATGTCGCGCCACAGATGGTTACTCCACGACTTATGATATTCTACGCGCATAATCGGTTATTTACGGTTAGTAGTATCCCACAGGAACTCATCACGCTCCTCGATGGTCTTGAAACGTCCGATATAGCTCTGGTTACCCATAGCACCTGACAATACGTCTGGCACACGATCCCACATGCACAGGGCATAGCGGTACTTCTCCATAATCTCCTCATGACTCAGCACATACTCCACACCGTCGCGGCGACCTGAGTATACACAGAAGTAATCATCGTTGTTTTCTGGAGTCTGGCGCTTGTCAAAGGCAATCATATCGGCCCAGATCTGATAAACATCGGCACTGTGTGCATAGTTGATCATATCAGGAGTATAACCGCCACCAGGACGCATGTTCACCTCCAGTGCCACGAAGTCGCCCTCATCGCCCAAGCCCTTGTGTGCACGGTCCAGACAGAAGAACTCCAGGTGCACGAAACGGCTCTTCACCTCGAATGCCTTTACGGTACGGCGGCCCCAGAAACGAAGGTTCTCGCTCATGTGCTGCTCTACGAAATAGGTAGAATCCAAGTTGTTGTTTACGATATCAGCAATAGATGGAGGGCACACGCACATGCTCTCGAACAGCGGATTGCTGTTGCTGTCGATGATGGCATCGTAAGTACAGATGTTACCGGTAACGAACTCCTCGATAACGTAGCATTCAGCCTGAGGGGTATTCTTGAAGAAACGGCGTACCTCATCCTCATTATTCAGCTTGTGCGCACCACCGGCACCTACACCTACATCAGGCTTGCTGAACAATGGGTAGCCTGCCTCGGTTCCGAAATGCAGAACAGCCTCCAAACCTTCGGAAGCCTTAATCTGACGGGCTGTACGGATACCACCCTTGGCATAATATTTCTTCATCTCGGATTTCTCCTTGATGCTGTCAATCTTATCCGTCTTGATACCTGAGCAAATGTTGAAATCGGTACGCAAGCGAGCGTCCTGCTCCAACCAGTACTCATTGTTAGACTCCAACCAGTCGATTCGGCCGTACTTGAAGGCAAAATAAGCAACAGCACGATACATCTGATTGTAATCCTCCATGTTGTCCACACGGTAGTATTCAGTCAGTGCATTCTTCAACTCTGGCACCAGTTCATCGTATGGTGCATCGGCAATACCAAACACATTAACGCCATTTTTCTTCAATGCTGCACAGAACTGCCAGTACTTCTGGGGAAAGTTCGGTGAAATAAAGATGAAATTCATACCTCTTATTGTTTCGATTTATTATTATTTTCACTATAATCGTGCAAAATTACAAATTATCAGTGAAAGTTTCAAACAAATTGAAAGAAAACAGCACAATGCGCTTGACAAACTACTTATCGGTCCGGAAAGGAACCACTGGAAGGCCACCAAATTAAAAGCGTTCGATGATTTCCAGGCACATTCGGCCGTTGTGATAAGGGCATTTCCAGAAACCGGCCTTATCATCCACTTTATTGATTTCTCCCTGACGGTTACAGCTCCAGTACCACTCGCCGTTGTCCCAATCTATCAGGTTCTTCTCGATATATTCCCAGCAGTTGCGGGCTTTATCCAGGGCAGCCTCATCGCCAAAGTGCTGATAGATATTGGCAAAGCCGACAACGGCCTCAGCTTCAACCCACCATTCCAGATTCGGGTCCTCATAACCTGTATCCAGATTAGCCTCGTGAATCATGCTGCCATCCGGCAACAGTCCCTTCTCGCTGGCTTTAGCCACTTGTTGAACAATGGGTTCCACACGTTTCAGCACCTCCTCATCGCCCAAGACCATGGCAGCCTCATGAAGCAGCCAGGAGCACTCGATATCATGACCATAACTTTCCAAAGCCCCGGCACCACGTGTCCAGTCATTCTCAAAGAACAGATCCAGATGATGGGTCTCCGGATTCAGAATCTTATCCGTAAAGATACCGATCAGGTTACGTAAAGCCTTCTCCAACCGCTCATCCTTCCAGATGCGGTACAGGTTGGTATAAGATTCAATGATATGCAGGTGAGTGTTCTGCGACTTTGGATAGTTGGCATCCTTATCCGACAAGCGCATATCCTCAATCACTTCCCAGTCGCGTGTGCAAGCTTCGACATAGCCGTTCATCTCCTTATCGAGAGAGTGCTCTTCGATAGTCTCAAACAAACGGATAGCATAGTCTAAAGCTTCCTTATCACCGGTAGCACGGGCATATTCGCTCAGGCCATACAGGGCAAATCCCAAGGCATAAAACTGCTTCTTGGTATCTACCGGCTGTCCCAAGTAATCCAGTTCCCAGAATGTACCGCCAAACTCCTTATCGTAGAAATGCCCGATCAGGTAATCCTTGGCTCGAGTAGCGGCCTCCAGATACTCCGGTTTTCCCAACACCCGATAAGCAGCCGAGAAAGTCCAGAGGATACGCGCATTCAGGATACATCCCTTATTGGCATCAGGCACCAGAGTGCCATCGCCCTTGATGCGGCCGTAGAATCCCCCGTTCTTCCTGTCCACCATACGGGTGAGCCAGAAGTTCAGGATGTTATCCTGCAGCACCTGCTGCATTTCCTGTTTGATGGTTTTCAACGCTTCAGAATTTCCAGGTTCTTTGCTATCTGTTTTTTCAAAGTCTCAACCGATGCAGTAGTGGTCAGTCCGTCGACCGGAGTGTTCATGCAATAATCTACCAGTTTGTCGACGGTAGAGGTTGCCACATGCATGCGGGTATCGGAAGAAGCGTAGTAAATCTTGATGCTGCCATCCTCATCGGCAATCCAACCGTTGGTAAATACCACATTACTTACATCACCTATCCGCTCCTCACCTTCCGGCACGAGGAAGAAACCTCCAGGAGAGGCAATCAGACGTGAAGGATCATCCAGAGCAGTCATGTACATGTACAGCACATAGCGCAATCCGGCAGCACATCCGCGCACGCCATGAGCCAGATGCAACCATCCCTTAGGGGTCTTAATCGGATGAGGGCCCTCGCCGTTCTTCACCTCTTTGATGGTATGATAGTAGCGCTGGTCAATGATAATCTCGTCCTTTACCTCTGCATTAGTGATATCATCCACCAAAGCCCAACCGATTCCTCCACCGCTACCGGCATCGATAAAACCATCCTGAGGGCGAGTGTAGAACGCATACTTACCGTTCACAAACTCTGGATGCAGCACCACATTACGCTGCTGGCTTTTGCTTTTCAAATCAGGCAGACGCTCCCAGTTCACCAGGTCCTTGGTACGGGCAATGGCAGCTGTGGCTGTAGCCGATGACAAATCACCAGCTGGTGCCGTATCATCATGACGCTCAGCACAGAACACGCCATAGATATAGCCATCCTCATGAGCTGTCAGTCGCATATCGTAGATATTGGTAGCCGGCACCACATCATCCGGCATGGTGACAGGGAAATCCCAGAAACGGAAGTTGTCGATACCATTTGGACTCTCAGCCACAGCAAAGAAACTCTTTCGGTCGGCGCCCTCCACACGGACAATCAGGATATACTTGCCGCTCCATTTGATGGCACCTGAATTGAAAGCCGCATTCATCATGATGCGCTCCATCAGGTATGGGTTTGTATTCTCATCCAGGTCATAGCGCCAGATTACTGGTGTATGAGCAGCTGTCAGCACCGGATTCTTATATCGTGTAAAGATTCCATTACCTTCCTCTACGGGTTCGTTCTTTACCGACAGGAATGCCTCATGGTCGGCCAGCAGTTTGGTTACTTTATCTTTGAAAGTCATAGTCATTCTATTTGTATAAGTTGGAGATATCTTTTAAGAAAGCTGTCTTTGGCGACTGATAAAACTTCACGAAATCATCCGATGCCAGTTGCCCTGGCCACGGACCGAAATAGTGTGTGTCCTTATCGTGTGCATTGCGCCATGTCAGCACATAACAGATGGGATGGTCACCAATGGATTTTTGCAGGACAGATGTCCACCAGTCCTCCAACGGAATTCCCTCGTATCCGGTTTCAGTCAGCGCAATCACTTTCTGGTGCTGTTCGGCCAGTTTGGCCATCATGCCCAGTTGGATATCTATCTGATTCATAAAACGCTCATAGCGGTCGGTCACTTCAGGTTCCGTCCAGCAATAGCAGTCCAAGCCCAACAAATCTACGTAGTCATCGCCCGGATAGCGTTCCATATACATAGATGCATCACCGTTGTTCTCTGTTCCTGGAGAATATGCATAAAGCAGGTTGTCCACACCTTTTTCTTTCAGGCGGTTGGCTGTCATTTTCCACAAAGCCACATACTGTTCGGCAGTACACAAATCCTGCCCCCACCAGAACCAACTGCCGGTATGTTCATGCCAAGGGCGGAACAGGACAGGGACTTTTTCCCCATCGGCTGTGGTTAGGCTATTCATAAAATCTGCCAGTCTGTCCAACCAGCCCAAAAACAGTTCATGATTTTCGCCCCCTTCCAAAACGGAAGAGACGGTCCGACGCTCCAATGACGCCTTTTCGCCATTTTCCACCCAGGCAGTACCTTTTGTCAGCGGATTGTCCAAGTGCCAGCTGAATGTCACCATGCCTCCTGCCTCATACAGTTTGATGGTTTCCTTACGGATACGGTCGAATGGTACGCCATCCAGATTCTTTTCGTCTCCCAGTTCAATATGTCCTAAATCAAAACCCATCACTGCAGGCAAATCGCCACATACGCTCTTAACGTCCGACCGGTCATCGTCCCAGGCCCATCCGTGTCCGTAGACCGGATCATCCTGATGGGCATACATATAGCGGCCACTGCCCGCCATTGCCTTGAGTGAAGCCAGCAGGTTTTCGGTCTGTAGGGTTCTGGTACTGCCCGATTCTGGATTCGAGCCTGCCGGTGCCTTCTGTCCGCACGCAACTAAGCCTACTGTTGTAGCCAAAGTAATTATCATGTTTCTTATTTTCATAGACATTTGATTTATGGTATCAAGTGAAGAACGGTGTTCTTTCCTCGCAAATATAATACTATTCACTATGTAAACAAAAAATTTTACCTTTTTTTTATCCAACAGGGATTCTCCTAACGAATTGAGTCCCTCTCCACCTCACGGGGAAAGGGACTCAATTCAACAGATTAAATTATTTTGTATATCTACAAGTTACTTCTTATAAGCAGCCAACTGAGAAGCGTCCATCTTGGTGATGAAGTTGTGGTGCTTTTCCACCTCGCTCTCAGACAGGTTCATGTAAACGTTCATGCTGTTAGCAAACAGCTCTGGAGCCTTGTTGGTGTTCTGCAGCAACAGGTGAGCCATAATGATGTTTGCAGCCTCCTCGTACAGGTGACGAGCGCAGATATCCAGCAGATCCTGGTCTGCAGCAGCCTTAACAGCCTCTACGTCAGCATTGAACTTCTCGGTCATAGCCTTGATGCGGTCCTTGTAAGCCTGCAGCTCTGCGCAGCACTCTACCTGCTCGTAGTCTGCAATTACCTGGCTATACAAACCGGTAGTTACGTAACGGATAGCAGCTACAACCTGCAACTGGGTGGTACCCTCGTAAATTGAGGTGATGCGGGCATCACGGTAGATACGCTGGCAAGCGTACTCCAACATGAAACCTGAACCGCCGTGTACCTGGATACAGTCATAACCGTTCTGGTTAGCGTACTCTGAGTTCATACCCTTTGCCAGTGGAGTGAAGGCATCGGCCAACTTAGAATACTTCTTCTGCTCAGCACGCTCCTCTGGGGTCAGCTTGCGCTCACGTGCAATATCATCCAGTGCCTTGTAGATATCTACGTAGCGAGCAGTCTGATACAGCAATGCACGACCGGCATCCAGTTTTGCCTTGATGTTAGAGATCATCTCATATACAGCAGGGAAGGTAATGATTGCCTTACCGAACTGCTTACGGTCGTTAGCGTAAGCTACTGCCTCGTTGTAAGCTGCCTGTGACAGACCTACAGACTGAGCAGCAATACCCAGACGTGCACCGTTCATCAGTGCCATAACGTACTTGATCAGACCCAACTTAGTGCTACCGCACAGCTCAGCCTTAGCGTTCTTGTAAACCAACTCACAGGTTGGAGAACCATGGATACCCAGCTTGTTCTCGATACGGCGAACATCAACACCACCGTCACGCTTGTCATAGATGAACATTGACAAACCACGACCGTCGCGTGTTCCTGCCTCTGAACGAGCCAATACCAGGTGGATATCAGAGTCACCGTTGGTGATGAATCGCTTAGAACCATTCAGGCGCCAGCAGTTGTTCTCCTCATCGAAGGTAGCCTTCAGCATTACACTCTGCAGGTCAGAACCTGCATCTGGCTCGGTCAAGTCCATTGACATGGTCTCACCAGCGCAAACGCGTGGGATGAAACGAGCGTGCTGATCTTCATTACCAAACTCGTACAGAGTCTCGATACAATCCTGCAGTGACCAGATATTCTCAAAACCGGCATCACCGGTTGAAACGATTTCGTTAGCGCAAGTGTAAACGGTGATAGGCATGTTCATACCATCATACTTACGAGGCATAGTCAGACCATTCAAACCTGCCAGACGCATGTTCTCCATGTTCTCGTAGGTCTTCTCAGCGTAACGAACACGGCCATTCTCGCAGTGAGGGCCTTCAGCGTCAACAGCCTCAGCATTAGGAGCAATGGTGTTTGCGGTGATGTCACCTACAATTTCCATTACCTGCTTGTAGTTGTCCATTGCATCTGCAAAGTCCTGAGGAGCCTCAGCATACTCATCCTTCTCTCTGTAACCGCGCTCCTTCAACTCTACGATGCGCTCCATCATTGGATTTTCCAGCTCAAACTTGATTTCTGGAACATCAGTATAAAAATTTGCCATCTTATTTATTTGTTTTAAAGCGGGTTATTACTTAGAATTCTGCTTATAGTACTTGATCAGCTTTGGAACCACTTCCTCAACGGTACCGTTGATTACATAGTCAGCGATGGTATTGATAGGAGCATTCTCATCATTGTTGATAGAGATGATGATACCACTTTCCTTCATACCTGCAACGTGCTGGATAGCACCGCTGATACCACATGCAATGTATACCTTTGGACGAACGGTCACACCGGTCTGACCAATCTGCAAGTCGTGATCGCAGAAACCTGCGTCAACAGCAGCACGGCTGGCACCAACCTCAGCGTGGATAACCTTAGCCAACTCATACAGCATATCGAAACCTTCCTTAGAACCTACACCGTAACCACCGGCAACGATGATTGGAGCACCCTTCAGGTTGTTCTTTGCAGCCTCAACGTGACGGTCCAACACCTTAGTAACATACTCGGTCTCTGGAACAAACTTAGCTACATCCTCAACGATAACCTCACCTGGATAGTTAGCATCGATGATCTCTGCCTTCATTACACCGCTACGTACGGTTGCCATCTGTGGACGGTTCTCTGGGTTTACGATAGTAGCCACAATGTTACCACCGAATGCAGGACGGATCTGATACAACAGCTGGTCATAGTGCTTGCCCAACTTCTTATCATCGTGAGGACCGATCTCCAGAGCGGTACAGTCAGCAGTCAGACCGCTGTGCAATGCTGAAGAAACGCGAGGACCCAAGTCACGGCCAACAACATCAGCACCCATCAGACAGATCTGTGGCTTCTCCTGCTTGAACAGGTTAACCAGCACTGCAGTGTGAGGCTTTGAAGTATAAGGAGACAAACCCTCTGCATCGAAGATGTGCAGTTTATCAACACCGTAAGGCAGAATCTGTGATTCTACGTTACCTACAATTCCGGAACCTGCAGCAATAGCCTCCAACTGGACACCCAGCGTATTGGCCAGCTTACGACCCTTGGTCAGCAGCTCCTGGCTTACCTCGGCAACCTTAGTGCCTTCAAGCTCGCAATATACAAATACGTTATTCATGTGATTATCCAATGGTATGGTTAGCCAAAAGTTCCTGAATCAGACCGTTGATGTCCTCATCAGCACCTGTCATTACTTTACTCTCCTTAGCCTTGAACACAATGTTCTCAACATTCTTAACCTTGGTTGGTGAACCTGCCAAACCGCACTGGTTCAAATCTGCGTTTACATCAGCGCAGGTCAACTGGCCCAGCTTCAGGTAAGGCTTCTTCTCATACTGGTCAGCGTAAGGCAACTCAGCATAGGTGGTACCTGGAGCCAACTCCATAGGAGCCAGGGCACGCTTGTACTTCATCACCAGCTTAGCATTACGTGGACGGCATGGAGCAGCACTACCGTTAACGGTCAATACTACCGGCAGAGCGGTCTCAACGGTCTCAACACCACCGTCAATGTGACGCTTTACCACAATCTTACCATCCTTGCAGCTCAAGATTTCCTCGGTATAGGTAATCTGGTTCAAACCCAGCTTCTCTGCTACCTGAGGACCTACCTGTGCGGTATCACCATCGATAGCCTGACGGCCACCGATAATCAGGTCTGCATCAGGACATACATGCTTAATAGCAGTTGAGATAGCATAACTGGTAGCCAGGGTATCTGCACCGGCAAATGCACGGTCGGTCAGCAGATAACCACCATCAGCGCCACGGAACATAGCCTCGCGGATAACCTCAGCAGCACGGCCAGGACCCATGGTAACGATAGTTACTGTAGAACCAGGATTTTGATCTTTCAGTCGGAGAGCCTGCTCCAAAGCGTTCAAATCCTCAGGATTGAAGATGGCAGGCAACGCAGCGCGGTTGACGGTACCCTCTGGGGTCATTGCGTCAGGGCCTACGTTTCGTGTGTCTGGTACTTGCTTGGCAAGTACTACGATTTTCAAACTCATATTAATTCAATTAATGTTTTGTCAGTATCACTTGTACGAACGGCGATGAGAGAATTCGCCAATTTCGCGGCGCAAAATTACGTAATTATCAGTGCATAGGCAAACAATTTGCCCTAAAAATGCACAAATCAGGGAAAATCGCGCAATAATTCACCGAAAAAGGGTATATTTGCATAGCTATAACAATAATAATATGATTATCTGCAACATTAATGATCTGGGACGCATGGAGAGCATGCACCCGCTTTTCAAGACGCTGTTCGATTATATCAAGACCCATGATTTACTGCATGCGCCCCTGGGACGCATCGAACTGCAAGGTGATGATTTATTCATAAACAACAGCGAACCCGACTGCGTGAAAGCCGAGGATCAGGTACTGGAGATTCATCGCCGATACATCGACCTGCACGTGCTGTTGGAAGGGACAGAGACTATAGGATGGAAAGCCTTGGAAGAGGTGGAGCATATCAGCACACCTTATGACAATGAGAAGGATTTTGAACTGAGCGATGACCGTCCTACCACTTATGTAACCCTGCATCCGGGACAATGCTTGTTTGCCTTTCCGGAAGACCCGCATGCTCCTATCATCGGAGAAGGTAAAATTCGCAAAGCTATCGGTAAAATCAGAATCATATAATTTAATTAAGGTGTTGCAATAAAAACAGGACAGACATGAAACCGGAATTAGAGGATCGAGTACAGCGTGCTGTTGAATTATTTATGAGCGGATACGGCTGTTGCCAGAGCGTGGTGGCCGCATTTGCCGACCTTTATGAACTGACCGACGAACAGGCCAAGCTGGTGGCTGCCGGTTTTGGCGGTGGTGTGGGACGCATGCGCATGATGTGCGGTGCCGTTTCCGGATTGGTCATACTGGCCGGATTAAGCGACGGGCAGACCGAAGGCGATGATCGTGAAGGAAAAGCTCATTGCTATAAGATAGTGCAGGACCTGCTGGCAAAATCCAAGGAAGAGAACGGCAGTCTGATCTGCGCCGAACTGCTAGGCATTAAAGGAGAGGTTCCCGCAGGCAACTTTATCCCAGACGAGCGTAATGCGGAGTATTACAAGAAACGCCCATGTGCAGCTAAAGTGGAAAGTGCGGCACGGATATTTGCCGCTTATCTGGACGGCAAAGAACAGTAACAAACCTATAGAACACAATGAAAAAGTTTTTTTTAGGCCTGTTCATGGCCACTATCAGCATTCCCGGCATGGCACAGCAATCGGATTATCCGGCCAATTATGCCAGTGCACCACGTTTCAAGGCATTGGTAGCCTATGACCCGCATGCCGAGGAAGCCCATGTGCAATTTGACAAGCAGGCTGTGAATTTCTTTCATAAACTCTCGTATGGCGAAGGCTATATCATGGATGTCATTGAGGATATGGAACAGTTCCCCACCACCTATGACCAACTGAAGGAATACAGCATTGTCATTATGCTGAACGCCATGCCCGGAGGCAAAGAACGCAGGGATGCTTTTGAGAAGTATATGGAGAACGGTGGCGGATGGCTGGGATTCCATGCTTCGGCCTATAACGACAAGGATACCCACTGGGACTGGTTCAACCATTTTGTAGGATGTGGTACTTTCCTGTGCAACAACTGGCCACCTCAGCCTGCGCTAGTGGATTGCGACACCAATGACAATCCGGTGACATACACCCTGCCCAAGCAATTCGTGGTGCCAGCCAGCGAGTTCTACCAGTGGAGCCCGAGCCCGAGAAGCAATCCCGATGTGGAGATACTGATGAGTATATCCCCAAAGATGTATCCGTTCGGCATCAAGGATGTGGTGAATTTCGGTGATTTCCCAATCGTTTGGACCAACAAGAACTACCGCATGGTTTACATCAATCAGGGTCACGGTGATGAATCATTCATCGACGCCACTCAAAACCTACTGTTCACCAATGCTTTCCGATGGGTGGTCAGTAAGGATCCGAAAGGAAACCCTTTTGAGAAATAACAAAAAAAGGGGAGAGCCGCAAGGCCCTCCCCTTTTTTATGAATATAGGAATGATTACTTCTTGTACTTCTTTACACGAGCATCGTTGATGACACCGCTCCAGTTCATACCGAAACCGAAGTTGTAGGTATTGCCATCCACATCCTTGTAGCACTCAAAGTCGTGAGAAACGTCTTCCATCTGCTCCTCGATAGCCTTCATGCTGACAGGCATATCCATTGGCAGCAATCCAGAAGGCTCAGCCTTACCACTGACGATATCCAATACAGACTGGCTGCTGGTGCTGAAGGTTACCAGCAATGCATCAGCACAACCCTCGAACTCAGAAACTACAACTGGACGGCCGGTGTTCAATGCTACAACCACTGGCTTGTCGCCCATAGCCTTCTTGGTGTCCAGAACAACCTGCATATCATCCTTATTGGCAGCCTTAACAGTCTTACCCTTGTATGAACGGTTGGTGAAGTTCTCCTTAGGGTCACCACCTGCGATACTGGTCTCGCGGGCATAAGTAGCGGTATAGTCATTGTACTGCAAGCTTACAGGCACGTAACCGTTACCACCCTTCTCACGGTCCTTAACATCATAGCCGGCACCGGTTGAAGGCTCATTGATGAATACCAATGCAAAGTCAGCCTCAGCTGGATTCTCAACTACATTGTAGTACTTCTTAACCAAATCCAGACTTACTGGGTAATCCCACTTATCCTCGCCACTGGCACCCATCATACCCATGGTACGAACAAAGTGACGCTTAGCAACATATACATTCTTCTTCTCAGCAACAGGAAGAGCCTTTTCGTGGTTCTTCACCATAACTACAGACTTCAGCTGAGCCTCGTAACCAGCCTTCATGAACTCAGGAGAACCAACGATAGACTTTGTTTCTTCTGGATCCAGATAAGGATTCTCGAACAGACCGGTACGGAACACGTTCAGCAACAGACGGTAAGCCGACTTCTGGAAACGCTTGTCAGCGTCCTCCTTGCCATACTTGTCACACCAGATCTTATAAGCCTCCAAAACAGGGCCCTTATCGTTCTGACCACCGAACTGGTCAACACCAGCCTCCAGAATCATGAAATGACGCTCTGCAACAGGCACATCCTCAACACCCCAGCACATACCGCCGAATGCCTCAACAGCATTGTTGTCGAACATGATGTTCCAGTCGGTACAAGCCACACCGTCAAAACCTGCCTCCTCGCGGAGCTGCTGCTGAATCATCCACTTGCTGTAGCTACCACCTACATTGGTCTTACCATCAGGATCCTGGTTGAACAGAATACTGTAGATAGGCATTACTGCAGATGCCATACCGGTACCATCTTCCAACTTGAAGGCACCCTCGGTAAATGACTTCTTATGCTCAGCCAGGTTGTTGCCTGGATAAACGGCATACTTACCGTAGCAATAGTGAGAATCACGGCCACCTTCCTGTGCACCGTAACCGTACCAGTGCTTAACCATAGCATTTACAGACTGGTAACCCCAAGCACCATCGATACGCATGCCTTCTGGAGAAGTCTGGAAACCATCGCAATATGCGCGAGCCATATCGGTAGCCAAATCAGAATCATCGCCGAATGTACCGCTGAAACGGCTCCAGCGTGGATCGGTAGCCAAGTCAACCTGTGGAGACAGTGCGGTAGCAATACCCAGTGCACGATACTCCTGAGATGCGATATTACCGAACTGCTTCATCACACCCGGATCAAAGGTAGCAGCGATACCCAGTGAAGATGGCCACATAGAGATAGCACCACCAGCACCAGCATCGTACTCTGCATCTGAGCGTGAAGTATGACGAGGGTCAGAACTGTTGTTTGCAGGAATACCATGACCAAAGCTCTCAACAAATGCCTGAACATTGTTGTTCCACTTAGCAGCCACCTCAGGGCTTTCTACCTGAGTAACCAATACGGCACGAACGTTATCCTCCTTCAGGAACTTCTTCTGCTGGTCGGTCATATCATAGCTCTTCAGACCACTGGCCTCCAAGGTAGTATCATTATAAGTTGCGCTGGCTCTGCGGGCACCGGCACGGCCACCTGCTGGAACTGCCTGATGAGCACTATACAGCATCAAACCTGCAATTTCCTCGATTGACAACTGAGCTGCCAGATCCTCGGCACGCTCCTTTGGAGTCTTGCGCCAATCCTCATAAACATCCAACTTACCGTTACGGTTCAAATCCTTGAACGCATAACCGCCATCCTCAATCAGCTGAACGCCACTCTCTGGAGAATAACCCAAAGTAGCACCACCATTCTGAATAACCAGATTGTACTGTCCGTGTTCCTCGATAGAGTACTTAGGACCGCAACTGGTCAATACTGCTGAGCCCATCATAGCCAGGACTGCTGCAGAAAATAAAGTTCTTTTTTTCATGGTTATTAATTAGTAATAATGAATTTCATGCAAAAATAGGTGTTTTTCAGTTCATAAACATCATTTTTTGTCAAAAAATAAAGAAAAAAACGCAATTACGGCTCCATAGTACACACTACGCCCTTATTTACATCAGCACTGAACTTGGTGCCACGCCAAACTGCTTGCGGAACGCCTTGGAGAAATTGGCCGGTGACGATGCTCCCACCATGTAGCACACCTCACTTACGGTGTACTTGCGGGTCTTGAGCATCTCCATGGCACGGTTCATGCGGTAAGTGGTGAGGAAATGCTGCGGAGTTTCTCCCGTCAAGGCTTTCACCTTATTATATAATAGGCTATAGCTTACCAGCAGCTCCTTGGCCAATTCATTCACGTTGAACTCGTTTTCAGCCAGATGGGCATCGATGGCCGCATACAGATTTTCCATAAACAAACGGTCACGTTCAGTCAGGGCAGCCTGTTCACCATCCTCTTTCACTGTCAGTTCAGAAAGTGTATTCGATGTCGTGTTACGTACCAGTTCCTGCAGCATACTGCGCTGTTTCAGCAGATTGCGTGCTGTAGCCAAAAGAACATCCGGGTCAAAAGGTTTGCCTACGAAAGCATCCACGCCACAATCCAGGCCTTGGATATGATTCCGGGAATCATTCTTGGCAGTCAGCATCAGAACCGGCAACTGTTTCAGATTCTCATCATGCTTAATCTCCCGGCAAAGCTCAAATCCGTCTTTTCTTGGCATTACCACATCAGTAATCACCAGATCCGGCATATTCAAACGCAAAGCCTCAAGTGCTTCCTCTCCATCAGGTGCCATCATGACATTGAATTCTTCAGCGAACAATTGATGCAGATATTGAAGGACATCCGTATTGTCCTCAACAATCAACACGGTCTGTTCCTTTGAACCAGATTCCACATTGATTTTTGGCTGGAGTGTACGTTCGCTCCACAACATCAAGTCTGCATTATCAATGAACTCATCGGCAGAATAGCTGTCCTTTGAAACGGGAATAATCAGTGTAAATACACTTCCGTGAGGCTGCACCTGGTTATAGAGAACATCCCCCTTATGCAACCGGGCCAGGAACATGGAATAATTCAATCCAATACCATGACCACCTGCATGCGTCGGCGTTCCCTCGGAATCCAAGCGATAATACCGGTCAAATATCTTTTGCTGCTTATCATGAGGGATACCAGGACCGTCATCGGTTACATTGACAACAGCTTTTCCATCCTCTATTTTAAAATCAAGACGGATATGTCCATTCTCAGGGGTGTACTTAATGGCATTGCTAAGGAAATTACTAAGTATCTTCTCCACCTTCTCCGCATCATACCATGCCGGAGCGAACTCATCCATATGTCCGAGTTGCAAATCCAACTGACGCTCCTGAGCCACAAACCGGAAATTATCCACCAGATTCCGGATAAAGATATCCATACGGCTTTCTGCCACATGCAACCTTTCCTTGGTGTCCGGATGATCGGTTGTCATAATCTGACCTACCATATGACGCAGTTTTTCCGTATTGTGCAGCATTAACTGGATCAGATTCTTACTGTTCTCACTGATTGTCGTATCTTTCAACAGGTCTTTCAAAGGGGCATAGATCAGGACTAACGGAGTACGGATCTCGTGGGACAGATTGGTCATAAAGTCAATGTGCTCCTGCTTCAGCTCTTCTCGCTGACGCGATAGTTTCAAATTAGCTTTCTGCAGCCTCCACTTGATATATAAGTACACACTTAGAATGACAACTCCTAATATTAATATGACATACAAGCACTTAGCCCACCAAGTAGCCCAAGGAGCAGTTTCCACTTCAAAAGGAAGAACCAGTTCATTAGGACTCCAGGAACCATTTTCCAGACGAGCCCTGACACGGAGTGTATATTTCCCGGAAGGTAAATGAGAATAAATAGCTCTGCGGCTGTCATCAGCCTGAATCCACTGTTTGTCATATCCCTCCAAACGGTATTCATACCTCAGATGCTCTCCGTTTTCCAAGTCCACGCCCACAAAACGGAACAAAAAGGCACTTTGATCATAAGAGAACACCAACTTCTCTTTCCCATCCCACTCAAACTTTTGAGCGGTCACATATATGCCGTCCAATAAAATGGCAACTTGTGTGGACAAGTGCTTAGCACTGAAATCAGCAGCATTAATAATGGTCAATCCACCGGCACCCGCAAAATACAAAATGTTATTATCGTCAATACAACTACCGGCATAGAGCAATCCGCCTGAGTGGCTGACATCATGCACCTGCGCAATAGTACTGTCGGCAAGAGATAATCGGGAAACCGTATTTGGGCCACCAAACCAGTAGTTGCCATCCTTGTCCTTCAGAATGGTCTTTACATGATTCTCTGCCAGATTGTCCTTAGTAGTAATATTTATGGTCTCACCCGTCTCCAAATTGAAAATGGTAACACCCTCATTATAGGAGCCGATAAACATCTGTGAAGAAGACGGATCACGATAATAAAAGGTAGGGTTCTTCACCGGGATAGAAAACGTCTCGAATTTATCACCAATCAGGCGATAGACAGTTCCCTGCTCGGTGGTCATGATCAGGTCATGCGCTGGAAGAGCCTCATACAAACCGGTTACCGTAGCATTTTCAGGAGTTGGCAGAATCGTTAACTGACCGGCCAGATCTATCATTCCCAAAGATCTTGGAGTAGCCAGCCACAACCTTTTCCGGTCATCGCGACAGACAGAAAAAATAGGTTCAGCCATCTCATAATCCTTAATCAATGACAAGTTCTTACCACGGATATCATATACCTTCAGATGAGTGGAGTTCTTAATCAGATACAAGTGGTCATCTTCATCAATCAGGAATTCCCCCACTTCACCATTCAGTACATCACTGACCTGGTGGGAAACCGGATCCATCTGGTACAAGTGTTCAAAAGAACGGAACCATATCTGATTCTGATGATCAGGAGCAATAGTCAGGGCATAATCATTCAATTCCAATGTCTCATACAAATTGGAATCAGAAAAGGAAGTAAAGGATCCATTTTTATCCGACAACCACAAGGTGCCCTTATGACCTAAATAAGAAACTGCGGCCGACGGAACCTGCCTGCGGCTGGTTTGATACGTAACGAACTGTCGGGTTGCAAACTCATACCGATACAAGCCCTCACCCTGAATACTCAAAGCCAAAGAACCGGCATCCTGACCCAAACAAAAGAATTCCACCCGACGGGAACCTATAAATTCCTTCAATTCGGTTGGTAACTCAGCATTTTTCTGGCGGTTGGAATCATAGCAAGCCAATTGGCCGTTAAATAAGAGCCAAAGCATTCCGTCCTTATCAGGCTGGACATCTGAGGCCACCTTATCAATTTGTGAAGTTTCAATCAGATTCAACTCCTTGTCAAACACATAAGTCGTTGTCATCCGCAACTCCGGATTCGGACAAACTACCCAAATCTGCTGTTTACCTTTATTATAAAAGAGGAACGGCCACGTATTCTTGGGTGTATTGAAACTTTTACCTTCATGGAATGTTTTCTTATCCACCAGGACCACTCCTTGACGGTCTGCTGCCAGAAGAGTATTCTCATCAACATCCAGTAGTCTGAACTTTACATTATAACTGGTAGCATCAGGATGACGGAAACGATCATTTTCATAGACACTCAATCCACATTCGGTGCTTATCCACACACGCCCCTGAGCATCGGTCATCAATACCTGGATGGCATCATTCACCAAAGAATAATCATTATTCTGGGTATAGAATGTAAGATAATTGAATCCATCATAACGACTCAAGCCATGCGTAGTTCCAATCCAAAGAAAGCCCTGATGATCCTCTGTAACGGCATTGACAATGGCACTGGGAAGCTTATTCAGATAAACTCCCTGCGCCTGCAACTGACCGGACAAAAACAGCAACAAAAAGGCCCAAATCAGTCGAAAATATGCAAATCTTGCTTTCATGGCGGCAAAGTTAGTGAAATTGTATCAAAATAGGCTAAAAAAGCATCAAAAAAAGATTTGGAAAAGTCGAATAAAGACCAGGAAAAGGTGAAGAAGATAAGGAAAACAAAAGAAAAGTCATGGAAATATATAATTTAATAAGTAGGTGTAACTTTGCACCGGTGAAAATTCAACAATTTCTATCAATAACAAATTAAACAAATCTATGGAAAAAATCAAATCTAGTACTTGGATGAAGAGAGCATTATCTATGTTCTTATTCATCTTTGTAGGCGTGTCTGTAGCATTAGCACAGACCACCGCTAAGGGTACAGTCATTGATGCTACCGGTGAACCTGTCATCGGTGCCAGTGTTTTGGAGAAGGGTACCACTAACGGTACCATTACCGATTTCGACGGTAACTTTACCTTGAGCGTAAAGAACGGCGCAACTCTGGTAATCTCTTATGTAGGTTACGTAACCCAGGAAGTTCAGGCTTCTGGTAACATGAACGTAACTTTGGCTGAGGATAGCGATATTTTGGACGAGGTAATCGTTGTAGGTTACGGTGTTCAGAAGAAGAGCTCAGTAACTGGTGCAATTTCATCTGTAAAGTCAGGTGATATGGAGCACCGTTCAATCACCAACGCTCAGAGTGCATTGCAGGGTAAGACTGCCGGTGTAAACGTTGTTGCAGCAACCAAGCCAGGTGAGTCTCCAGCTATCCGCGTTCGTGGTTTCTCTTCTAACGTTGACGCATCTCCTCTGTTCGTTGTTGACGGTGTACGTCTGGACGACATCAGCGGTATTGACCCTAACGATATCCAGTCAATGGAAATCCTGAAGGATGCTGCATCTGCAGCTATCTATGGTGCTCAGGCTGGTAACGGTGTTGTATTGATCACCACCAAGAAGGGTAAGGCTAGCGAGAACCAGTGGGGTACCATCAACTTCGAGTATCAGTTCTCTTCTCAGAGCTTGGCACACACTCCAAAGTTGCTGAACGCACAGGAGTATATCCAGTACGAGTCTGAGCGTCTGAATACTACCGTTGAGGAGTACAAGGCTACAGCATTGCAGAAGGGTTGGGACGGCAAGACCGATACCGATTGGTATAAGGAAGCTTTCGAGAACTCTAAGATGCAGAAGTGGGCTATCTCTTTGCAGAACGGTACTGACAAGGGTTCATACTATATCTCTTTGAACTACTTGACCGATAACGGTATTGTAAAGGGTGACCGCGATACTTACAAGCGTTTGACCGGTACTATCAATGCTGACCACAAGATTACCAAGTGGTTGACCGTTGGTACCAACAACGTATTGGAGAAGTGGGATACCAGAAGCGTATCAACTGGTGGTACCGGTTATAGCGGTAACGTTATTACCTCTACCATGCACATGGATCCTCTGACCAAGGCATATTATAATGCAAACAACCTGACTCCTGAGATGACTACCGCTATGGCTAACGGCTATACCTTGCTGCAGGCTCCTAACGGTGCATTCTATGGTGTATCATCTTTCTCTGATGATATGTACAACCCTCTGATCCTGATCAACAACGCAGAGAACAAGAACTTCGGTTGGAACATGACTGGTAGCGCTTACGCTAACATCAACCCATTCAAGGGCTTCACCTTCACTTCTCGTTTCGGTTACAAGTTGTCAGGTTCACACAACAAGAACTACTCAAAGAAGTATTATGGTTATGCAACTGCTCAGAACGACAAGATCAGCATCAACCAGACTACCTCTATCAACACTTATGCACAGTGGGAGAACTTTGCTAACTACATGACTACCATCGCTGAGAAGCACGATATTACCGCAATGGCCGGTATGTCATTCACCAAGAACATCTCTGACCGCACTTACGGTTCATTGGCTGATTCTAAGGGTGACGCTGTACTGATCGACGACTGGTATGGTTTCTCTGATTTGGATAACGGTATCTCTTCTGTAGACAACAAGGGCGTAAGCGGTGGTGAGTATGTTTCTACCTC
>JAZQPA010000038.1:0-16492 GCA_045628125.1 Bacteroidaceae bacterium | reverse complement strand
TACTATTTAAAGTAATTCTTTTGGTGATATTCAGGTAATAATCACTGGCCAGACAAATGCGGTGCCATGCGTTATTCTTCCGATTACGGGCTTGTGATAATTCTTCAAGATAAACGCCGATGTGTGCCCCTGCATTCTTTAATGGCAGACCGGAACCACCGGCTTCCAGAATAGCAGCCAAATCAGCTGCCAGCGACTGTTCCTCGACAGTGCGTGCACTGAGCAACATCTGTGCAATTCGCGGATGACAGGGGAGTTGCACCATTTTACGTCCGTGAGGAGTAATCTGGCCGTTTCCATCGATAGCATCCAGCAACTGCAGCAGTTCTTTTGCCTGAATAATACGTGTTTTAGGAGGAAGGGTAAGCCAAGGTAAATTCTCCATATCCGATTCTCCCCAGGCGCAGATATCCAATAAGGTGGCGCTCAAATCGGCTTCCAGAATCTCGGGAACACGGCATTCCGCTCTTCGGCATTCCGATGCCTTACTCCAAAGGCGGTAGCACACGCCTGGTGCCACACGTCCTGCACGTCCGCTGCGCTGATCAGCCATATCCATACTGATAGGGACGGTTTCCAAACGACTTAATCCGGTACGGGCATCAAACACCATCTTCCGGCAAAGACCGGAATCCACAACCACACGAACACCCTCAATGGTCAGTGAAGTCTCGGCAATAGGAGTAGCCAGTACTATCTTCCTTTTCCCAGGAATACTGGGTGCGATGGCCATGTGCTGTTCGGGAGCAGACAGCATTCCGAACAGGGGACAGACCCGGGTATTTTCCAAACTGTCACCCAACAGTTCCTGGCATTTGCGGATCTCGGACTCACCGGGAAGGAACACCAGCATATCCCCTTCATGTTCCCGATGCGCACGGATAACGATACGCACCAGATCGGCCAGTGCCTCGCGATTATCATTCCAATTCCAATCATCGTGATGGATAATCTCTACGGGATACATCCGTCCCTCGCTTTCCACCAAAGGAGCATTCAGCGCCTTACATATACCTGCGGCATCGATGGTGGCGGACATAATAACCAGTTTCAGGTCGTCACGGATAACCTGCTGTGATTCACGGGATAGAGCCAAAGCCACATCGGAATGGAGACTGCGTTCATGAAATTCATCGAAAAGAATGGCACTGACACCGTCCAATGTGGGATCATCCACCAGCATACGGGTCAGGATACCTTCCGTGAGCACCTCGATGCGGGTATCCTTGCTGACCTTGCTCTCAAAACGTACACGGTATCCGACAGTTTTTCCAACGGGTTCATTCAGCAGAAAAGCCATGCGTTCGGCTATCTGGCGCGCTGCCAGTCTTCGGGGTTCCAATACCAGCACTTTACCTTCAGGAAAGGCGGACAGGATGGTTATAGGCAATAGGGTAGACTTACCGGCACCGGGAGGAGCAGTAATAACCAACGTGTTATGCGATAGCAGTTTTTCGTTGACCGCATCTGCTATGGCATACGCAGGAAGAGATTCAGCTGTCTGATGCAAATTTATATTCATTTTTTTGCTCACGTGCTCTAAAATCCGTTACTTTGCAACACATAAGGGCCAGATTCTCGGGAAGATGCCGAAAGGTACATTAGAGATGAAGGCCCGTTTTCAGTTTTTGCTCAGTTTATGCCACATGTAGATGCCGTAGAAACTGTTGATGAGGTATACGCTGTATTTTGCTACAACCATGAACGTGAACTCGGTATCGCCCATGCTCCACATCAGGATATACAGAATATTGATAATCAACCAGAAATACCATTGCTCGACATAAGCTTTGGTAGAGATATAGGTGGTGACAATACTCAGCACGGTGGTCAATGAATCCAACCACAACTGAGCATCGCCATCATAATCCTGTTTCAAGGTGAGGAACTGCATATCGGGCAGAATGTTATGCAGCACACCGATCAGCCATGGACCGAACTGTTGCAGGAACAGACCTAACAACAAGGTGCCCAATGCTACGGACAGAACGGTATACAAACGGTAACGCCAGGTCATGTATCGGGTATGGATGGTGGTGGAGTTGTCATTTCGCTGTCGCTTACTCCAGAACTTCCAACCGTATACCTGCAAAGGCAGATTCCACAGCAGGCGCTGCAGAAAATCGCCATAGATATGGGTGACAAAGCAGATATAGATATGGATGACACCTTCAATCAGACCGAAAATCCAATTGGCAATGGAACCTTTGGCTCCTAAAACCACACAAAATACGCCCAAAATAGCTGACACGGCAGAGATGCAGTTCTGCGCATTGAACTCGCCTTTCACTACAAACGAGATAACGGCCAGTGACATGATGGCCAACAAAAGGGCGATTTCAAAACGGTTCAGTGTGATGAGACTCTGCTTGACTACCTGTGTATATCGGTTCTTGAACATAATTGTGTCTGCTGATAAGATTATAGCTACAAAGGTATAAAAAAATAAGGTAAAACAGCCGGTTTGCCAATAAAAGGATGAAAGAAAACAAAAATTCACTTTTGAAATGGCGTGAATGTGATTTTTATTGCTATATTTGTAGCATAATGATTGCTTAGAGTGCAGTCAATAAACAGAAATATTAATCTAAATACTAGATAACCATGGAATTAACAAAGGAAAAATTGGCCAACAGTGGCTTTAAGACCAATCACGAAGAGAGAGTATTGCCAACTTACTACTGCTACTCACCAAAGGGACAGGCAGAGGCATGGAGAATTGCTGTTTCATCTGAGTATTCTCCTTTGCAGAACTCATTCTCATTCAACTGTGAGATTTCAAAGTGCAACGAGAAGGGTGCAGTGGTTAAGCGTGCTACTCTGACTGACATCAAGACCGTTGAGGATCTGAATACCATCATCGCTCTTTGTGGTATCGATTTGGAAGTTAAATAATCATTTACATTATTCAACAAAAAAAGGCTGAGGATTTTCCTCAGCCTTTTCTTTTTTTGCTTTATTTCAAACCGCGCTTCTCCAGCAGTGCATCGCTTGATGGCTCCTTGCCGCGGAAGTTTACGTACATGGTCATACCGTCATCAATTCCACCAGGAGACAGACAGTACTTGCGGAACTTCTCAGCCAATTCCTGATTGAAAATGTCACCACTCTCCTTGAAGGCCTGGAACGCATCGCAATCCAAAACCTCAGACCAGGTATAGCCATAGTAACCGGCATTGTAACCGCCCATGATGTGTGAGAAGTTGGTCACACGATAGCGTGGAAGAATCTGGCGAGGAATACCTCTTTCGGCCAATTTCTGCTCCTCGTACTTCATCACATCGAAATCGTCTGGAATATCGGTCAGACAGTGCAGGTCCATATCCACCAGTGATGCAGCCATCAACTCGGTGGTAGCGAAACCCTGACCGTACTTAGAACTCTGATCAATCTTATCCAGCAGTTCCTGTGGGATAATCTCACCGGTCTTGTAGTGCTTAGCATATACCTTCAGCACCTCAGGCTCGAATGCCCAGTGCTCGTTGATCTGAGAAGGCAACTCCACAAATTCCAGCTCGTTACCGCCAACGCCCTCATAGTGAACATCACCAAAGAAGCTGTTCAGCGCATGACCAAACTCGTGGAACAGAGTCTCCACATTATCAATGTTCTGCAAACCTGGCTTATCCTTTGAAGGAGCGGTAAAGTTGCACACAGTATTTACAATAGGAATAACACGCTGGCCATTCTCGTAGCTCTGATTGCGGAAACCGCCACACCATGCACCGGCACCCTTACCGTCGCGTGGGAAGTAATCACTGTAGAAGATGGCAATCAGCTTACCGTCCTTATCCTTTACATCCCAGGCTGTGGTGCTGCTGTTATACATAGGATAATCCTTGGTGCGCTCCTCAAAAGTTAGGCCATACAGTTTGTTGGCCACATAGAAAGCACCCTTCTGGACATTGCTGGTCTCGAAATACTCAGAAACCAACTCCTCATCAATGTCATACTTAGCCTGCTTAGCGCGAGAGCTGTAGTACATGTAATCCCAACCTTCTGGCTCGAAATCGAAACCGTCCTTCTTGATCTCTTCCTTGATATCAGCAATCTCATCCTGTGCCTTCTTAACGGCTGGAGTCCAGATGCTCATCAGCAGGTCATATACCTTTGAAGGAACCTTTGCCATACGGTTGTTGTCCAGAATCATATCAGCAGAGCTGTTGTATCCCATCAGCTTAGCCTTCTTCAGACGCAACTGGAACACCTGCTTAGCCACATCCTTGTTGTTCCACTCGTTGTTCTGGTTGCCACGGTTGTAATAGGCCTCGTAAACCTGCTTGCGCAAATCACGGTTCTTGCAGTACTGCAGAACAGGATTACAGCTAGGGCGCTGCATATTGAAGGTATACTTGCCTTCCTGACCAATTGACTTAGCCAAATCGGCAGCACGCTGGATGTTTGCTTCAGGCAGACCTTCTAGATCCTCTACCTTATCAACAGTCACATAAGTGTTGTTGGTCTCATGCAACAGGTTCTGGTCAAACTTCAGGGTCAGTTCAGAAAGCTTGCTGTTGATCTCACGCAGAGTAGCCTTATCCGCATCAGACAGATTTGCACCATTACGAACAAAGCTCTTGTAGGTGTTTTCCAGCAACTTCATCTGCTCTTTATCCAAGCCCAAAGTCTCTTTCTGCTCGTAAACAGCCTTTACACGGGCAAACAAATCCTCATTCAGACTGATATCGTTGCTCAATTCGGTAAGCAATGGCATCAGCTCTACCTGAAGTGCCTGATACTCCTCATTGGAATCACTTTCAGACAGGCTGAAGAACACACTCTGAACCTTACTCAACAACTTACCGCACTGGTCCATTGCCACGATGGTATTTTCAAAAGTAGGTGCTTCGGTGTTGGTGATAATAGCCTGAATCTCAGCCTTCTGTTCCTCGATACCCTTCAGCATGGCCTCCTTATAGTCGTTCATGGTGATCTGCTCGAAAGGAGGAACCTCATTGACAGTGCCGTATGAGTCCTGGAAGAACGGATTCAAATGTTCCTTAACATCTGAACCGCATGCAACCATGCTTAATGCCATGGCGCACATAATAAATTCTTTTTTCATATAATTGATAATTACCAAATTTCGGCTGCAAAGGTACGCATTTATTTGCAAACAGAGGATAGAATGATTAAATTTGCACAAAACAAATAAAACCGATAATACTATGTTCTCAAAAAAAATCCTCTTCATTGTGCTTGCTTCCTTTTTTTCGGAGTTGCAGGCACAGGACTATGCCAACTATGTCAATCCCATGATCGGTGC
This sequence comes from Bacteroidaceae bacterium, assembly GCA_045628125.1. Lineage (GTDB taxonomy): Bacteria > Bacteroidota > Bacteroidia > Bacteroidales > Bacteroidaceae > Minthousia. Next base: position 11,226 of record JAZQPA010000038.1, on the reverse strand, counting down.
CAGTACCGATGTTAAGCAAGCCGGCGCATATCATGGATTAGGTAAGACTTTCCCTGGAGCTACCACTCCTTTCGGCATGGTACAGGTTAGTCCTCAAACCATTACTGGAGGAGATAACGGTTCGGGTTACAGCGATGAGATGAAAACCATAGAGGGATTTTCACTTACCCAGATGAGTGGAGTGGGATGGAACGGTGATTTGGGCAACTTTACCGTGATGCCTACCACTGGCATCCTTAAAACGTCGGCAGGTAAAGAGGATGGCTCAATGGATGGATACCGTTCTCGGTATGACAAGTCGTCAGAAATAGCCAAAGCGGGTTATTATTCCGTAAAACTCACAGATTATGATATACTTACGGAATGTACAGCCACCACCCGATGCGGCTTTTTGAGATTTACCTTTCCACAAAATGAACAGTCACGTATTCAGATAGACCTGGCAAGAAGAGTAGGAGGAACGGCCGATGAAGAACAGGTTATTGTGGTAAATGATCATACATTAGAAGGCTATATCAAATGTACGCCCGATGGCGGTGGTTGGGGAGATGGAGCAGGAAAAGCCCGCTACACCTTATATTATCATGCTGAATTCAGCAAACCATTTACCAATTACGGTTTCTACTCCGCTCATATACCAGAAGGAACTAACCGTCATTTAGACAGTGTGGTAAGTCCCGCATACCAAAGACGCATAGCCAATGCCGAAATCATTCGGAATTCCCGCGAACTGACAGGCAAACATATCGGTTTTTATACAGAATTTGCCAGTCGCCATGGTGAGCAGGTAGAATTGAAAGTGGGTATCTCATATGTAGATATAGAAGGTGCGCGTAAGAATTATCAGGCCGAAGCCTCATTCCTGAATTTCCAACAGGCTTGTGAAAAAGCTCATAACCAATGGAATCAGTCATTGGCTAAAGTGAAGGTAGAAGGTGGAACGGATGAGGAAAAGACTATCTTCTACACCGCTCTGTATCATACCATGATTGATCCCCGCACTTATCAGGATGTAGATGGAAGATATACCGGTGGTAATCAACAAACTTTTCAATCTGATGGGTTTACCAAACGAACCATTTTCAGCGGTTGGGATGTTTACAGAAGTCAGATTCCTCTTCAGACTCTCATCAATCCGGTGTTGGTCAATGATTTGATCAACTCGTTAGTCACCTTGGCCGATCAAAGCGGCAATCATTATCTGGAACGTTGGGAACTGATGAATGCCTATTCAGGATGTATGTTCGGTAATCCTGCTTTGTCTGTCATTGCAGATGCGTATGCAAAAGGTATCCGTAACTTTGACACCGCAAAAGCCCTGGAATATGGAATCAACACATCGGAGAAGTTCAGTAACGGTGAGAGAGGATATATTACCGGCAAAGGTGGCAGCATTTCATATACGTTGGAATATGCATACAGCGACTGGTGCTTAGGGCAATTTGCTAATCAATTGGGCCAAAAAGAGATAGCTCAGAAATACAACAAGGCAGGACAAGCATACAAGAATATCTGGGACAAGAGTCACGGATGGTTCCGCCCTATAGATCATGACGGGACCTGGGTGGAATGGCCGGAAGAAGGAAGACTGAAAGAGTGGTATGGCACATCAGAATGTAATCCTTTACAACAGGGATGGTTTGTCCCACATGACGTAAAAGGTATGGTAAAACTGATGGGAGGTACTGAAAAAGTTCTGAAAGATTTGGATTGGATGTTTGAAAATACACCCGAAAATATGTTCTGGAACTTGTATTATAATCATGCTAATGAACCTGTACACGGTGTTCCTTATCTGTACAACCGTTTGGGTGCACCATGGAAAACACAATACTGGACACGGTTTATCTGCAACCATGCCTATGAAAATAAAGTCGCAGGACTGAAAGGCAACGAGGACGTAGGACAAATGTCAGCATGGTATGTATTATCTGCCAGTGGATTACATCCATATTGCCCGGGAGAGACTCGAATGGAAATCACATCTCCTCTGTTTGATGAAATCACATTCTTGTTAGACAACACCTATTACCAGGGAGGCACATTCAAGATTCAGGCTCACAATAACAGCGCACAAAATGTATATATTCAGAAAGCGCTATTAAACGGTAAGCCATTCAGCCGTTGTTGGTTGGATTTCAAAGATATAGCGGATGGCGGAACACTGGAACTGTTCATGGGACCGGAACCAAATAAAAAATGGGGAAAGAATTAATTTCCCCATTTTCTTATTGCAAACCTTGAAAGGCAACTAAACAATCCAGTGCACAAGCATTGGCCGCTGATTGCACCTTATGGAATGGTCCATACCAAAAACATCCCAAGCTCTTGGATACGGGATCATAATCATGAATCACAATGCTATAGGCATTCTTGCGGAAAAACTCCTTATACACTGCCTTTGGAGCCACACGGTTCAGATAGGAGAGATGGCGAACGAAAATACCCTTGAATTGCACACCATCACCCGATGGCTCCGTACTCTGGCGCATTTCCTTCAGTACACCATCCGGAGTGGTCATATTTTGTAAGGTGGCTTTAGCAATTCCTTCTGCCTTAGCAAGATAGTGCTGCTCACCGGTCAGTTCATACATTTCTGTAAGTACGGCCATCAGTACACCCTGATTATAGGTGTAATACTGGTTCCGATTGGGCTTTCCATCGTTCTGAAGACCGTCCTCCACCATAAATTGATCATTCAGCATTCCGGAGTTCAGCATCCAGTTCACCTCCTTCATCAGCCAGTCTCTGTATTCCTGATTTCCGGTATGCTTCAGCAGCCGTGCAGCCAAAAGGCCGAAAAGATTATTGGCAATGGCATTCTTATACTGATGAGGATTACACTTCCAATAGATGCCACCGCCAAAGTCAGCACTCCATCCATTGGTCATGCCTGTAAAGATGGTTTCAGCCATTTTAAGGTATTTCTGCTCATTGGTCAGCACATAGGCATCCACCCAAGCCAATGCCCACCATCCGCGGTCATCGTAATAGTCGTTGGCATAGTCATCACAGTATTTTGGACGACCATTCTCATCCTTACCAACCTGATAATGACGGCTTTTCTCAAATACCTCATCAATCAAAGGCCACAGATCCTTTCGGTCATTCTGCTTGGTATATTGAATCAGTGAAGTCAGCACATTTGCCGAATTCCACCAACCCGCGGTTTCCCAAACACCGGTTTGGGTATCACGCCACTGAATCTGTGTCTGCACGCACTCGTCCGTAATGCGCTTCATCTCAAAAGGGGATACCGACACCTGTGCCTGTGCTGGCAGTACGGAAATCAGTCCCATCAGTAGGATTGTTTTAAGTGTTTTCATTGTGTCTTGGATATAAAAAAGGAGTTGAAAGCACAGGCCTTCAACTCCATAGATGATTAATATGCTGCTGGATGACCATCTGCAGGAATAGAAGCCTTGATGAATTCACGGATGTCTTCATTGGCCTGCTTCATATCCTCATGACGGACATACATCATATGACCGCAACGGTAACCCTTAATGGTGAAACGATCCTGGAACTTACCTCCCTTATCCATCTGCCAGAAATTATATTTGGCATTGAAATAATCGCAAGCACCATCATAATAACCGCTCTGCAGAAGTACCTTCAGATGTGGATTCTCACGTACAGACTGCATCAAATCGGTACCTGTATGCTCATTCTGACGGTTCCATGGATATACACTGGCCAGCATATGATACTCCACATCAGTCTTGAAATTCAATTCGTTACGTACATACCAATTGTAAGCTGGGGTAAAGGAATGATTCCATGATACCATTTCAGCATCGTATTCGCCAGTCTCACCACCAGTCTTAACGTCACGGCCACGGTAACGGCTGTCCAGACGACCGATGGTAAAGTCGCGATCGCGCAACAGCTCTTTCCAATAGTGACGTGTGGTAATGGTCAGATTATGCTGCAGGATATCCTTCACACTGATACCGCTGTAATGAGAAACCTTCTCAGCAATAGCCTGACGTTTCTCTGCACTCAAATGACCGCCCCATGACAAGGCAGGGATGTACTCATTTACGGTAAACTCCTCCACCTCTGGCAGAATGTCATTCAGATCCTTAGTCTGCAAGTCAGTGGCCAAAGCCTTGTGATACCATGCAGTAGCACACATATATGGCAAGGTCAATGCTTCCTTTACAGGACCGTCACGCTTGATACCCAGCTCGGTAGGAGAGACCAGAATCACACCATTGAGATACATGGAGTGGCCATCCTGCAAAGCATATGACAAACCGGAAACTCGAGGAGTACCATAACTCTCACCAATCAGGTATTTTGGAGAAAGCCAACGGTTCTGACGGGTGACAAAAGTAGTAATCCAATCCGATAAGTATGCGATATCCTCGTTAATACCATAGAACTGCTTGGTATCTTCACCTGGCATAGCACGGGAATAACCGGTGGTTACAGGATTTACATAGCAAATATCGGCAACATCCAAAATGGAATATGGATTCTTGCTGATACCGAATGGCTGTACAGGATTACCTTCCTCGTCCATGTTCAGCAATACAGGACCGGTATAACCGATTTCCATCCATACTGCTGCAGAACCAGGGCCACCGTTGAACGAAATCATAATAGGACGGTGGGTCTTATCCTTAATACCCTCACGCTCGTAATAAGTGTAGTTTACTCCTGCCACAATCTTGCCTTCCTTGTTCCAAACAGGCTGGAAACCTACTGTAGCGGTGTAATTAAATGTCTGTCCCTTAATGGTTGTGGTGTGGTGAGTCACCACAGTAGTGTCAGGATTGATACGCTCCTGAGCCTGCGCCATGATGCCGCAACAAAGCAACAGCATCAACTGTAAAAACAATTTTCTCATCTCTTACTGTCTATATTAATTAGGTAAATTACTCTATTTTATCTAAAACTGCAAAGTTAATCAAATTCTTTCATACTTTTCTATTTTTGATGTCAATATAATTCCCCAAAATAGTATATCTTTGTGACGGAAATCGAAAAACAGACGACTATGAAATATTTATTCGCATTGGCCCTCATGCTGGGATTTATGGGTATGAAGGCACAGGTAAGAGTAATGGATGCAGAGATTTCGAAGGCACTCCATGAAGTAAGCACCGATAGTATAGAGAGTTACATTCAGGATCTGATAGGATTCCATACACGACATAATCTGAGTACACAAACCGATGAAAATAAGGGTATTGGTGCAGCTACCAAATACCTCCAGAAGCGCTGTGAGCAATGGGCAAACAAGTCGCAGGGAAGACCAAAACCCATTGTTGAGATAGTACGCTATGATGCCGGCGGTGAAAAGACCAGCCTGGGCAGAATAGTAAACTTACCTAACGTGATGGTTACCCTTCCAGGTACTGAGGGAAAGGGTGAAATGATTCTCATGGCGCACATGGATACCCGAGTAAACGACAATTCTGACGGACGGACATACGCTCCGGGTGCCAATGATGACGGAAGCGGCATGGCCTGTCTGCTGGAAACAGTACGTATACTCTCCAAGGTAAGTCTCAAACAGACAGTCAGATGTATCTTTGTTTCCGGTGAGGAGCATGGTCTTTATGGAGCAAAAGCCATGGCTGAAAAAGCCAAAAAGGAGAACTGGCCACTGCTGGCTGTAATCAACAACGATATGATTGGAAACAGTGTAGCCAGTGAAACGGGTCTCTCTACCGATTGCATGGTTCGTGTATTCTCTGAAAGCCGCGAAGGCGAGGACAGCGATGCCCGACAGTTGGCACGTTATGTTAAGGAAATGGGAGAGATGTACGTTCCTGGTCATGAGGTGAAGCTGATTTACAGAAATGACCGCTATCGTAGAGGCGGAGATCATACACCATTCCTGCAACAGGGATTTCCTGCTGTACGCATGACTGAATATTACGAGAACTATGACCGTACACATCAGGTGGTACGTGAGGAAGATGGCATCAAATACGGTGATGTTCCATCTGGTGTGAATTTCACTTATGTGGCACGCAATACCCGCGTAAACATGGCTGCCATCATGAATCTGGCTCAGGCACCGGCAAAACCCGAAAAGGCCGCAATAGCTAATGCCAATGCCTTAAGCAACTATACCATCCTGGCATGGGAACCTGTCAAGACGGACGATGGAAAGGTGGACAAATCAGTTTCTTATGAAATTCTGTATCGGGAAACGGACCAATCTACCTGGAAGGTTTATCAGACCTGCCATTTGAACGGAGAGGAAAGACAATCTGTGAAATTACCTATCAGCAAAGACAATTTCTTCTTTGCCGTAAGATCGGTTTCAGCAGGTGGACACGCCAGCCTTCCTGCAATCTGCAGATAAACTTATTTAATTCTCAGACGCAGAAGACTCAAAAGGCAAGCCAGAAAAGCAACGGCTGATGCTACCAAAAGAGATAATTGCGACCCGGTATCGCCTACCAGTATGAAGAACAATGCGACAAGGGTTGCGCCCAGAGTTTGTCCGTTAAGACGTGCCATTGCCAGCATGCCGCTGGCACTACCACTGCGGGAATGAGGCGCTGAGGTTATGAGGATGTTGTTGTTTGGAGACTGGAACAAACCAAATCCGAATCCGCACAGCATAAGGCGCCAGATTATATCCACATGGGTAGGTTCTGTCGGTAAGAGGAAGAGCGCAAAAAGTCCCATTGACATGCACAAAAGGCCAATGCCACCTAATATTCCGGCATGTACTTTTCCTATCAGAGAACCAGCCAGTGGCGCTGAGAACATGATGGTTGCCGGCCATGCGGCAAATAGAACTCCCGTCTCCGTTTCAGAAAGCATCAGTATATGCTGGAAATAGAAAGGCAGAGCAACCATTGCCAGCATCTGGGCCGTGAAGGATGCAATACTGGTTACCACAGATACGCTGAATAATCTGATTTTCAGCAGGTCGATTGGCAACAGCGGATAGGGTAGAGACAGTTGTCTACGAATATAGAAGAATCCCGTGATAACGGATACTATGGCAAAAGTGCTTACTAAAGAAACACTGAATCCATGTGAAATTCCCTCCAAAGCCAGAATGAATGTTCCAAAGAAAAGAGCATTCATCATCGCATCACGGTAAGGGAATATTCGATCGGAAAGATGAACCTTGTTTTGCGGAAGTGACCTCCAACCCAGAAAAAGGCCAGCAACACCAAGCGGAATATTAATGAAGAAAAGCCATCGCCAGTTGCTGACAGCCAGGATTAAAGCTGCAAGTGTAGGTCCGATAACCATTGCCAAGGCAACGAGTGTAGCATTGAGACCTATACCCTTACCCAGATATCGTTTGGGATAGGATAATCTCAAAAGGGTCATATTAATGGCCATCATAGCAGATGCGCCTATTCCCTGAAAGATACGTCCTATTACCAGCATGGATAAGTCTGAAGCCATTCCGCAAACCAAAGAAGATAGGGTAAAGAGAGCCATCCCACATTGATATACACGCTTATAGGAATAGATCTCCCCTGCAGTAGACATAGACAGAAGGAACATGATGATGGCAACCTGATAGCTATTCACAATCCAGATACTGTCCGAATTGGTCAGTTCCAGCGCCTTTGCCATCGTTGGTAATGCCACATTGACAATGGTTGTATCCATAACAGCCAGTGTCACACCCATTGACACCGTTATTATGGAGAACACCCGTTGGGGCATTGGAAGCCCGTCACCATGCTCATGTGAATCCATGCCTTTTTATTTTTCTAGGAATCCACTAAATTCAGGAGCGTTTGGCAACCATACGGTCATGGAACCTTTGCCCCGATGTGCGTATGCATAATATGGAATCAGCTTTACAGGCATCATGGAAGTGGTAAGATATCCATTAGCATCAGTCTTAAGATACTGAGCCTGAGTAGTAATGACATTCACACCATTCAGCAGATTACCGTTCCATTCACATTTCAAAGGTGATTTCTCGTTGAACATCAGTTTGTTGACGTCGTATGGAGAAGAACCCGAAGGAGTATTGTCAGCCCATTCTGCACAATAAACTAACGGTCCGCATTCCACACTGAAACGTCCCTGATCGTCCTTTACATTGGCATTGGCCTTAACCATTCGGGGCTGCATATCAAAATGAATCTGAACGGTATCGCCCTTCTTCCATTTACGGTTTACGGTCATATAGCCTTTCTGCAAGGCACCTTTCACCTCTTCGCCATTAACCAGAACCTTATAGCCCAACTGAACATTATCGGCATAACGATACAAATCACTTGGAACCACAGAACCGCGGCACCATCCAGGAATGCGGATATTCATGGTAAAATCGCCACCGCCTTTCTCAACGGTCATGCGGATATCTCCATTCCATGGATAGGCAGTTTCCTGTTTCAAAGTCACCTTCTTACCATTCACATTCACCTCTGCCGTATTGGCAGTGAACAAGTTGACATACAACTGTTCATCACGTGTGGCATAGATATATCCTGGCAGTGAAGGGATGAATCGGCTGATATTGGAAGGACAACATGCGCAACCAAACCATGCCTTTCGCTCATATCCATCGGTAGAGACCTGAAGTGGGTTAGGGTAGAAGAAGGTTCCGCCATCCATGCTCACTCCCGAAATCAGACCATTATATAAGGTACGTTCCAAAACATCGTAATATTTGGCATCGCCATGAAGCAGGAACAGACGATAGTTTACGTACACGTTACCGATGGCTGCACAAGTCTCGTTATAAGCCGAAGCATTAGGCAATTCGTAGTTGTCACCAAACGCTTCACCATCGTGACGGGCACCGATACCACCAGTAATATACAGTTTCTTGCTGACAATATTCTCCCAAATGCTATCAATGGCGGCCACATACGATTTGTCACCGGTAAGACAAGCCACATCAGCCATTCCGGCATACATATAAGTAGCACGTACAGCATGTCCGATAGCCTCAAACTCCTCAGTTACAGGCTTACGGCTTTGGTTATACCATTCGCGATGAGAGGTTTTTCCGCGGTAATCCAGGAAAAACTTAGCCTGATCAAGATACTTTCGGTCACCTGTAGCCAAATAAAGTTTACACAGTCCCATTTCGGCAATCTGATGACCGGGAACCTTGATGCGCTGACCCGGATTAGGACCGATTTCACGGCACACGCAATCGGCATAACGGATGGCAATATCCAGGAAGTTGCGTTTTCCGGTAGTCTGATAATGAGCTACAGCAGCCTCAAGCATGTGGCCCAGATTGTAGAACTCATGACTCAGTTCCTCTACCTCGTCCCAACGGTTTGCACCTACCCATTCGTGAGGATGCTTGGGATTCATGGTTCGTGCGGTATTCAGGTAACCATCCTTTTCCTGGCCACCAGCAACAATCACCAGCACACTATCGATATAACGGTCCATCTTAGGATCGGGATAAGTCTGCATCAGATAGCTGGCACCCTCAATGGTTTTATATACATCGGTATCGTCAAATGAGTATCCTTCAACCACATAAGAATCACTGGGATGAGCTGCCTTTATGAAATTCTCGTAACGTCCAGTCTCTTCGCACTTACTGAAAGCCAATGGAACGGTTACTTCACGACTGGACTTCAGGCGCTGACCCCAAAAACCATCAGCCACCTTGACACTGGTGAATGGTACCGGGGTAATAGGATAACCGGCATTGACACTCTGAGCACTGGCTGTTGCGGCCATGAATAGCGATAGGAATGAGATAAAAATAGGTTTCATAGTATGACGTGCTTGACAATTCTTGGCAAATTTAGTGTTTCATTTCTAATTATACAAAGGAATACGCTTTTATGTTGCAGAAAGATTATTTACTCAGAAATAATATTGCTATATTTGCGATGACAATGGGCTATTTTAGCCTTACATTTACCCCTAAACTAACAGAATATGAAGCACAGACTCTATTTGATGGCCGCAGCATTACTTGTTTCGGCATCAGCAATGGCTCAGCAAGCCAATGCACAGAATCCCAAAATGACTACCTATGAGGTAGGAACCAAACCTTCTGAACTGAACTCTTTGCGCCAAGGTGAGTATCCTCGCGTGAATGCCAGCACCCGCAAAGCATATTTTAAGTATGATTTGCCATTGGCTCATTCGGTTTCAGTAACCGTTGGAAATGATACTTTTAAAGGCGTTAAGGACATTGATGGCATTTGGACTATCGAAACCAGTCCGCTGCCTGTTGGATTCCATTATTATTTCGTTAATGTGGATGGAGCACGAATGGTGGACCCAAGCACCAAGGCTTTCTATGGTTATGGCACCACTGCTAGTGCTATTGAGGTTCCAGAAGGAAAAGAGGGTGATTACTACCGTTTCAATAAGGATATTCCTCATGGCCAGATCCGTTCGATGAACTACTATTCAGAAATCAACAAGCGCCATCGTCATATTAATGTATATGTGCCAGCAAGTTATGAAAAGAATGTAAAGAAGAAATATCCTGTTCTGTATCTGCTTCACGGAAGTGGTGAGGACGAAAGTGGTTGGGTAAATCAGGGTCATGTGGATTTCATCCTCGACAATATGATTGCTGCCAAGGAGGCAAAGGAAATGATTGTGGTTATTATGAGTGGTGATCTTCAGCTTACTCCTGATACCCGAAGCTATGGCGATGCTAAGGTTACTGATGTATTTGTCAAGGAGTTGATTCCTTTCATTGATGCCAATTTCCGAACCTATACAGACCGTGACCATCGCGCCATGGCAGGTCTTTCAAGAGGAGGTGGTCAGACTACATCAACCGTTTTCCCTAACATGGACAAGTTTGCCTATATTGGCACCTTAAGTGGACTTTTCGGTATCACTCCTGAAAATATCAATACAGTGGGAGATGGTGTTTTGGCCGATGCGGCTAAGTTCAACAAGCAGATTAAATTGTTTCATGTGAGCTGGGGCTCGGAAGAAGCACGATTCGGTGAGAGTGCTAAAGTGCTACAGGACAAAGGTATTAATATTCAGACCTACATTTCTGAGGGCACCGCACATGAATGGCTGACTTGGAGAAGAGGTTTCTATGAATTAGCAAAGCAACTGTTCTGATAAGTTTACCCCCTCCGGTTTTCCAGAGGGGGTAATTCTTTTTTAAAAAAACTGTAGAAATTATTTAAATGGTGTGTATGACATCCAGCCTATTTCCAATTCATACGGATATTTAGGTTTTTCCAGTGAATTAGGATTGGTATCAGCAGCCCAATTATTTGTATGCCAGAAATTCAGACTTATCATTTGTAATGTGTTATTTTATCTATT
>JAZQPA010000037.1:0-3659 GCA_045628125.1 Bacteroidaceae bacterium | reverse complement strand
CGAACTTGTTCGCTCTCGTAGCGGAGTGGAGAGAGAATCTTACTGAATAAGTAGTCGCATACTTTTCATACTCGCGAGGTAAGATCCATTGCCTACCTCGGCTTCGCCTCCCACGGCGACCGTTGGTTCGTTTCACTCAGGATGACAAAAAGAGGAGGATGATACTTTTTGCTGAATTACCAGCAACCATCGTGTCTGATTCTGTTCAGATGATCATACATTCTTAATCATCTTTGCTGGCACAGCACCGGCATTCCGGTTCTTTTTGTTGTACTTAGCCCGATGCTCGATTACATGGTCAAAGTGCTCGATGGCCCAACCCGTCAAAGCCTGCAGGTGAGGAACAAGCGAAAGGCTGGTTTCGGTAAGCGAGTACTCCACCTTTGGAGGCACTACCGGATATACCTTGCGCGAGATAAGGTCATCGGCCTCCAGGGTGCGCAGGCAGGATGAGAGCACACGTGAGGAGATGTCGGGAATGCTCTTTTCCAGTTCACTGAAACGGAGTGGTTCTGCACTGGCATTCAGCACATACAGGATGAGCAGTGACCACTTGTCGCCGAAGCGTGTAATGACGTTGCGGAACGGACAGGTGGGATACTCGGGAGCCAGAATACCATTAGCAGGCATCTGGGTTTTAGGGGCTACAGAATTATTTTTCATTTTTTCTAAGTTTTTTATTCTCCATAACTTGCTGATAATTCCAATTCCGACCAAAAGGTAAGTAAGTGATAAAAAAAACCCCTCTTGTAAGGTACTGAAATATAGCCTATCTTTGCACTTGCAAAATGAAAGTATCTTTTACTTTTAAATTGGTGCAAAGATAAAGAAGTTTTGCAATAAAACAAAGTCTAACCTATAAATTGTAAAACGATGAAACGTTCAAGTGAATTCATTTTCGGTCACAGCGCACAGGCCATTCTTTGCGCTGAAGTAGAGAAACCTGCTGCTTGTGGTGCTGCTTGCGGTACAGCTGACAAACCAGCAGAAGAGGCTCCTGCAGCTTGCGGTACTGCATGTGGCGCAGGTGACAAGGAGGAGAAACCAGCGGCTTGCGGTACTGCTTGCGGAGCTGGTGAGAAGTAATACACATACCTAAATCATTATCTCTTCAGAATGGAATACTTTGCTTTTCAGTGGCACATTACCGATGCCTGCGACCAGCGGTGTGAGCATTGCTATATTTTTAGCGAGGGTCACCCTAAATTGATTGAGATGCCCTGGGGCCGCATGATGGCAGTTCTGGACACCTGCAGAAAGATGTGCGAGCGCATGAACCGCCTGCCCTATTTCTATATCACCGGAGGCGACCCTATTCTTCATAGCCGGTTCTGGGATTTGCTGGAGGTGCTGCACGGGCAGGGTATTCCATTCACCCTGATGGGGAATCCTTTTCATCTCACTCCCGAAGTATGCCAGCGGTTGAAGTCATTAGGTTGTCGTAAATACCAGTTGAGCATTGACGGGTTGCGTGAGACACATGACATGATACGTAAGCCGGGGTCGTTCGACGCTACACTGAATGCCATCCGACTGATCCGTGAGGCGGACATTCACTGTGCTGTAATGACAACCGTGAGCGGTACGAATATTCATGAGATTCCGCAGATTGTGGATCTGGTGGTGCAGCATCAGGTGGATATCTTCGCTTTCGGTCGTTATTGCCCCACATCGATGGAAAAGGCTATCAGTGAACGTACGCACATAGAACCACAGGATTATCGCGCCTTACTGGAAATCTTGTGGGAACGCTATGAGCGCTATAAGGACACCAACACCACATTCAACCTTAAGGATCACCTCTGGACATTGTTCCTGTATGAGAAAGGTCTCTTCAAGATTCCCGAGGGTTTGGAGGAAGATGTGGTTTATGACGGGTGCAACTGTGCCAACTGTCATGTTACCATCCTGCCAACAGGTCAGGTGATGGCTTGCCGTCGTTTCGATTCTCCCGTTGGGCGTCTGTTTGATAACGGTACCGCTGAGGTGGTGACTCCGTTGTACGACATATTTACCGGAGAAAAATATAATGTATATCGTCAGCACGAGAAGATGGAGAAGTGCAGCAAGTGCGGGTTGTTGCGTTTCTGCCGTGGTTGTCCTGCCGTGGCATACGGCTACCATCATTCCTTCTTTGCTGCCGACCCTCAATGTTGGAAAGAAGTATGAACCTGCTGGAACTGATGAAATATCGTCGCTCTATCCGTAAATATACCGAAGAGCCGATTTCCCGTGAATGTCTGGAACAGGTTATCGAGGCAGGTATTCATGCCCCCAATGCCGGTGGCGGCCAGCGCTCGATGGTGGTGGGCATACGTGATGCCCGTTTGGTGGAAAAGATAGGCCGGTTGAATGTGGCATGCATGGATCGCAGCCGTTTGGCAGGTCGTTTTGTCAGTGCCGAGCAACCCTCCATCATCGATGATCCGAGCATCATGAGCGGTTTCTATGGCGCTCCCTGTGTGGCAGTCGTTTTCTCGCAGAAGAATTTCTATTATGCCGTTCCCGATGCCTACTGCATAGCCACCAACATGGTGCTGATGGCCACGGAACTGGGATTGGGCAGTTGCATTGTGGCCCGTGGTGAGCAGACCTTTGACAATGCCGAGGGTGGGCGCCTGCTTCGCGAGTGGAACATTCCTGAAGATATGGTGGCCCGTTGCTTTGTCACCTTAGGCTATCCTCTTGGCGAGTACCCCAAGCCCAAACCACGTAAGGATAGCCGTACCTTGATTATTGACTAAAATATCTATCAAAAAAACATGTTGAAGAAATTATTCCTAATTACCGTCATGATAAGTATGAGCATGATGGGTTATGCATTGCCAGAGAGTCATGGACAGTGGGTGTTGTTCCTTTCCAATCCGTCTGCCGACAACCGTTATAATACATCCAGTTATGCCGAAGAACTGAAACAGCAGGGTGTAAATATAATGACTCCAGATTTGGGTGAGCGTGCCGATACGCTGACCCTGGAGCAGAAAGTAATGAAACTGATGACCGAGGCTACCAAGGCCACCCGTATGCCTATTCATATCCTTGCGTTTGGCGAAGAACTGGCAACTGCCTGTCTGGCTTCGGAACTTTATCCTCAGTTTGTGGATAGAATCTTAGCTGTGGGCGGTGAGCAACCTGCCGATGCAGTCTTGCATTGTCCGATGAAAATGGTGCCGGGAGAAGAGAAGTTTAAAAAGGTATGGCCAGAAGTGAAACAATATTTTTCTGCCGACCTGAAGGATATACTGGAACCGCTTCCTGCACCAGCCAAAAGAGTGCTTTTCGACTTGTCTCACAGTCAGTGTACCGATACCTATAAAGGGTACGAGACCTATCCCTACCTGATTCCAGCATATACACGCATGCTGCATGAACTGGGGATGGAACTGGTAGTAAACCACAATCAGGAACTGACTTCTGAACTTTTTCAGAATATCGATCTGGTGCTTATGACATCACCCCTGAGCAATAAACTGCAGAAAAACCTAACCTCAGTAGAACGCCGGGCACTGACCAATCAGGTAGGTAGCGGCAAATCACTAATCTTCTTTATTGACGATTTTCACCGTTGCGACAACAATGCCTATGGTGCAAACGAGGTGACTGCCCCCTTCGGTGTATTCTTTGAAAAAGATGTACCAGTGCCCGGCAATGCAGGTGCG
>JAZQPA010000036.1:0-2850 GCA_045628125.1 Bacteroidaceae bacterium | reverse complement strand
CTTTGGGTCAGGTTTATCACCGCCAATCCAGAGGCATAGGAAAATCTTACCTTCTATGCGGAAGGTTATGAGGTCATCACCAAACGGTTGGTCTTCGGTTACACCGTTGATGGAAAGTGCGTATTCTCTTACTTGTTCAATGTCCATATACTTCATACCTGCTATGTTTAGACCAAACGACAATCATTGTGCTTTATATTAAATACGTAGTGCTGATTCCCTGTATATGATGCATCAGGAAAAAACGGAAAATGAGTGTTTATGCCGAAGGAGAATAGTAAAATGTCGTGATAGGTGTGTGATAGGTGTTTGACAACCACCTATCATGATTTTTCTATTAATTATCAGCTATTTAAATGGTTCATGATAGGTGTTGACCATTTTTCATTAAAAACTTTTTCTTGATTTTATCATATCTTGTCATAAGCTTTCATCACTACTTAAGCTAGAAAAAGTCCGAAGTAGCGGACTCCTTTGTCCGTCCTTACGGACTGGCCTGTCCGTCAAGCCGGACAAAGGAGTTAAAAAGGTTGGCGTGACTAAACATATAGTTCAGGCCAACCCAACATATATAATTGTCTTGAAAAACGGACGTTCGAAGTTATTTCTTAAACAGTTTCTGTGCAAAGTGTGTAAGATATATGCGCCAGTTCTTCCAGATATGACCGCCTGATGTTTCCATATACTCGTATGGATAACCCTTTTCATCCAGATAATCACGGTTGGCCTTATTCAGGTCGTACAGGAAGTCTGTGCTACCGATACCTATGAAGTACAGCTTTGGCTTGGCACCAAACAAGGCCTTCATGTCGGCATTGAACTTTTCGTTACTACGCAGCTGATCAGGGTGTGGATTACGATCCATGGTGTGTACCATGGTGGCTGCTGCTGAGAATAATCCGATATAGCCGAAAGTATCAGGATACATCAGTGAGGTGCGGAAGGTATGACCACCACCCATTGACAAACCGCAGATGGCACGATTGGCTGCGCCTTTGAGGGTGCGGTAATTGCTTTCTACATATTTAATAATGTCAGGGAAACTGGTCTCCATGTCGGCCTTGGCTTGTGCCAATGCTCTTTCGCCCTTGGTGTAATCGTTCATATCTGGAGCCATCTCAGTATAAGCTATCTGGTTGGTATTACCGTTAGGCATTACCACAATCATTGGCTGAGCTTTGCCTTCAGCTATCAGGTTGTCCAGAATCTGTGCGGCTCTACCCAGAGTACCCCAAGCTTCCTCATCGCCACCACCACCGTGCAGCAGGTACAGTACCGGATACTTGGTCTTGGTATTTTTGTCGTATCCTGCTGGGGTATAGACTGTCATTCGGCGGGTCATACCCAGGGTAGGCGAGTCGTACCATACGCGTGATACATTGCCATGAGGAGTATCGTTCACACTGTAGTAATGACCGGCATCACTGTTGTTCTTGGATACAATGAAGTAGTTGGTCCAGTTTGCACCATCGCGGCACATGAACTTATTGGCCAGATCCACCTCTTTCTGTCCATCTACGATAAAGTTATACATGTACAGTTCAGATTCCAGTACACCTGTGGTCAGGCTCCATACACCGTTAGGGCCTTCAACCATGTCAACTGGTACATTGGCTTCCGACTTACCGAAAGGGTTTTCCATGAGCGCCTGAGGCAGACAGTCGCTGTTTACCTGTACACGTACAGCCTTAGGATTGCGGTAACGGAAGGTTACTGTACCATCGGCATTGAATTCTGGTGAAACGATGTTAACTCTATCGAACGATTGCTGAGCCAGTGCGCTCAAGCTGCAGGCAGAAAAAGCTGCCATGATAAAAAATTTCCTCATAGTTTTATATCTGTTATGTTGTTCTGGCAAATATACAACATTTTGTCGGGTTTACTTGTGATTTGTTGCTTTTTTATGTGGGAAATTTTTATGGCAAGTGAGGAAGCTTATTTGCCTTTTTACTTGTTTGCTTCGCTATACTGCTCATCCGTTACGGGTTCCAACCATTCGTTGGTTTCTGGATCACTGAGATGAATATGGGTAGCCAGATGCTGGAACCAAGATCCTTGAGTGGCTCCGTGCCAATGTTTTACTTCTTCTGGGATTTCTATCATTTCACCTGCTTTGAGATGAATGGCAGGCTTGCCCCATTCTTGATAAATGCCTTCACCGCTTACACAGATGAGCAATTGACGTGCTCCGTGGTGTATATGCCAGTTGTTACGACAGCCAGGCTCAAAAGTTACATTGATGAAAGGCTGGATGCTGTTATCTCCTTCTCCAAAATTCTTAGGTTTTACATCAGAAAGATAGCTTTGGCCAATGAAGAACTTGCCGTAGGCATTTGGACCACCTTGTTCCCAACTTCCGTGCTGAGCATCTGCAGAATAGTCGTTTACAGAAAGGCCGTTTTCTGAGAGGAATCTGCAAAGTGAATCCACCGTTTCTTGTGCATTACCCATTTTCACAGCAGCACCTTTGTGAAAAGCTAGTTGGCTCTCAGTACCCTTTAAGGCAGAGAGTGCTGCCACGGTAACAATCTCACGATCGGCTGCCGAGAGCTGTTCTCCTGCAAAGATATCACCAAAAAGATGAGATTTCAGGTAATAGTCGCTCTGAGGGCTGAATGTGTTTGTCACGGGTTGTCCGGCCAGAGCTGTTTGAACTTCAGTTCCCTTCTCCAATGCTTTCTTGGCATCATCCCAAAGTGCAGGGCGAATCCATGGCTTGCCTTCTTCATAGTTCCCGTTTTCCATCACTTTGCTTAATATGCTAAGTGCATTAAGTGAGCGAGGAAAACCGGTGTAGGCATATAGCTGTGAGAATGCCTCTTTTATTTCATTGATGGTAATACCGCCTTC
>JAZQPA010000035.1:0-3102 GCA_045628125.1 Bacteroidaceae bacterium | reverse complement strand
CCAGACGCAGTTGGAACAGGCTGAGTTTGAGATGGAGAATGCCATTCTTTATGCCCCAATCGGCGGTATAGTGGCCAATCTTGATACACGGGCACACAACCTGCCAGGAACTGAACCTTTCTGCCGCATCATCCAAAACAGCGACATGGAGGTGGTGTTTACAGTGATGGAAAACGAACTGGCCTTGGTCCGCCCAGGGAACAAAGTGAACATCATGCCTTATACCCAGACCGATGTGGCTTGCCAAGGAACAGTAACAGAAATAAACCCCATGGTGGACGAGAATGGGCAGGTAAAAGTTAGAGCCAGCGTGCAGGGCAACCGCTCGTTTCTGGACGGCATGAACATAAAGGTTACAGTGGAACGCAGTGCATCAGCCCAATTTGTGGTACCAAAGAGTGCCGTAGTGCTTCGCACTGGCAAGCAAGTGATATTTACCTATGAGGACGGCAAAGCCAAATGGAACTATGTTACCGTCACCATGGAGAACCTGACAGAATATGCTATTGAGGGCGAGTCTTTGGAGGAAGGCATGCAGGTGATTGTATCCGGCAACCTGAATCTGGCTCACGATGCGCCTGTACAAGCTGTGAAAGGAAAATAAACCATGATCCGCTTTTTAATACACAGGCCTATTGCCGTCCTGATGGCCTTCCTTACCTTCTTTCTGCTGGGAGCCGTGTCTTACTTCACACTCCCGGTATCACTGTTGCCTGACATTGCCATTCCTCAGATTACAGTAAAGGTACAGGACGAGAACCTTTCGGCTCAGGAGATAGAGAGCACCCGGATGGCTCCACTCCGCAGGTCGCTTCAGCAATTGGGAGGATTGGAAGAGATGCGCAGTGAGTCACGCAACAACCTGGGCATTATCCGGCTGTCATTCCGTTTCGGCACCAATACCGATTTGGCTTTCATCGAAGCCAATGAGAAGATTGACCAGGCCATGAATCTGCTTCCCCGCGAAGCCAGCCGCCCTCTGGCCATCAAGGCCAATGCCACGGATATTCCGGTCTTCTACCTTTATATATCTTTAAAGAACGATCAGTCTTTCCTACCGGGTGACGGGCAGAAGTTTCAGGAGCTGTGCAGCATGACCGAGAACATCGTGCGCCGGCGCATAGAGCAGTTGCCCGAGGTGGCTATTGCCGACCTTACCGGTGTACCCGGACGTGAAATCAGCATTATGCCCTTTGCTGAAAAAATGGATGCATTGGGCATCAGCATTGCTGATCTGGAACGATGCATTATCGAGAGCAATATCTCACTGAGCAGCATGACGGTACGTGACGGCCACTACCAGTATAATGTCAGCGTAACCTCCAAACTGAAAGGAGTCAGCGACATCTCCAACCTGTATCTCAGGTCCGGAGGACGCTCCTTCCTCTTGGGCGACCTCTGCCAGATTGAGCTGAAGGAGACTGAGACATCGGGCTATTCGCTCATCAATGGCAAGCGGGGCGTTACCCTGGCAGTCATCAAACAGGCCGACGGCAGCATAGACCAGTTGAAAGCAGAGATAGAAGAGACCATCGGTTATTTCTCAGAACTATACCCCGAGATGGAGTTCACCCTGTGCCGCGACCAGTCGGAACTGCTGAACTATACCATCAGCAACCTGCAGACCAATTTCATCCTGGGTTTCATCCTGATTTTCATAGTCGCCATCCTGTTCATTGGTGACATCCGCTCATCCGTAGTCATCTGCACCACCATGGTGGCATCGGTAGTCATCACGTTCTTCCTGTTCCACCTCTTCGGCCGCACAGTCAATATCATTTCGCTGTCGGGTCTGATTCTGGCGGTGGGAATGATGATTGACAATGCCATCATTGCCACGGAGAATATTGTGCAGCACCGGACACGAGGCCTCACTCTGAACAAGGCGGTAGCCGTAGGTACCCGTGAGATGATAGCCCCTATGCTCAGTTCATCACTCACCACTGTATCGGTATTCCTCCCCTTGGTTTTCCTGAGCGGTATCTCCGGAGCATTGTTCAGTGACCAGGCATTCTCCATCACGGCAGGTCTGGGTGTTTCCTATCTGGCAGGCATCTTCCTGCTTCCTGTTCTCTATGCCGTACTGTATGCCCCCAAGGTGCGCAAAGATCTGGGACTTCGCGTGCATCGAAGCCAACTTGAAGAGCATTTGCTAAGTGCCTACGACAAGGGAGTGCACTGGGTTTTCTCGCACCGGAAAGTCAGTGTTTTGGGTGTGGTAATGAGCATTCCTCTCACTGTCCTTTTCTTTGCGCTCATTGACAAAGAGCGTATGCCTCATATCGACCAGAATGAGTTGTTGGTCACCATCGACTGGAACGAGAACCTGCACCGTCAGGAAAACCGCACACGCACACAACACTTGCTTCAGTCAGTGGAAAGCCAGACTATCGAACATACGGCCTATATCGGCACACAGGAATACATTTTGAATACAGAAAAGGACCTGTCCGGTTCTGAGGCCGAAATTTACTTGAAGGCAAACTCCTGGAAGGACATTCCCGTTTTACAGCAACGTATCCAGGAACACATGGCTCAGCAATATCCTAATGCAGTAGTGTCGTTTGCCCCTCCTACCACCCTTTTCGAGAAACTGTTCACCACTCAGGAGGTAGATCTGGAAGCTCGGGTATTCACCAAGCAGAAAGGCAGGACTGTGTCGATGGAACAAATCCGTAATGTATCCGAACGAATGCACGAGGCTACCGGGATGGACATACCAAAGCAACCTGCCGAGCATCAGATAAACCTGAAGATTGACCAGGACCGCATGGCTCTTTACGGCATACAGCCCAATGATTTGGAGCGTGTAATGAAGACAGCCTTCCGTGGCAATCTGATCATGCAGCTTCAATCGTACTCTCAGGTACTCCCTGTGAAGATTGGAAATGAGAACCGCAGTGTCGAGGATGTGGTAAACCAGACCATGATACCCTGTACGGCACCCGATGGCAGCTATTATGAGACACCACTGAGGCAACTGGTTACGATGGAGGAATCGGACGGTTTGAAGACAGTCACAGCAGGTAAGGATGGTACGTATGTGCCTTTTGCCTTTGACCAGGTAGAGAAACCAGACTCCCTGATGCGGCAACTGAGCCG
>JAZQPA010000034.1:0-24004 GCA_045628125.1 Bacteroidaceae bacterium | reverse complement strand
CGCATCAATTCAGCCACCGCAGAGGAACTGAAACAACTGCCGTTCCTTAACGCTCAGCAAATAGAAGAGATTGAAGCATACGTGTACTCCTATGGTCCTATCCGGTCTGTGGGAGAATTAAACCTTATTCCCTATCTGGATTATGATACAAGACTCTTGTTAGCCCTGTTCATAACTTTTGAAGAAAAGGAAAAAGAGAAAACTAATAAGTTGTCTTTCAAGAATATAATAAAGTATGGAAAACAAAATGTAGTGTTGAGAACTGATGTTCCTTTTTATCCGACAGATGAAAAATACTTGGGTTCTTCACTCTATCATTCGTTGCGCTATCAGTTTTCCTACAACCAACGGGTAGAATGGGGATTTACTGCCGAAAAAGATAAGGGTGAACCTATGCTGAAAAGTGTTGATAAATGGTTTGATAACTATAATTACTATCTGATAATTAGAAATTTAGGACTGTTGAAAACCTTAGCTATAGGAAAGTATAAACTTAAATTTGGTCAAGGACTGGTATTAAATGGTCAGTTCTCTCCAGGAAAGGTAGCATTGTTATCCCAATTGAATAATAACAATGGTAATGCTGTTTCCAAACATTCGTCAACCAGTGAAAACGGTTATTTTCAGGGAATAGCTGCAGAGTTGGAATGGAGAAACTGGCAGTTATACACATTCTGTTCATATCGTTATCAAGATGCCACACTCAATAAGGATTTGTTGATAACTAGTTTGAAAACTGATGGATATCATAGAACCCAATCAGAAATAGAAAAGAAAAATAATATTTCTAATCAATTGATTGGTGGTCATTTAGGTTATAATCATAATGATTTCCACATAGGGTTAACAACTTTATATACTGTTTTTAACAAGCCGTTTATAACTTATCCTAATATAGATCATTATAAACACTTTTATCCACAGGGTAGAAAATTTGCCAATTACAGTGTGGATTATAGTTACATTAATTATCATTGGACATTGAAAGGTGAAATAGCTCTTGATCATACCCGTGCACTGGCTACTCTTCATTCTATTCAATACAGGCCATCTTCTAAGGTTCAACTAAACCTCTTGTATCGTTATTATGATAAAAAGTATAATGCTATTTATGGTCATTCCTTTGGGGAATCTTCCACTGTAAAAAATGAGAATGGCATATATGTGGGTATGGTTTATAAGCCTTTGTCACGGTTGAAAGCCTTGGCTTATGTGGATGGCTATGATTTTCCGGGATACAAGTATCTGGTTTCGGCTCAACATTCCAAAGGAATAGATGCTTTAGGTCAATTGGAATATGCTACAAGCCGAAAGGTGGAATGGCTCCTTAAGTATAGGATAAAGGTAAAGCAACAGAATTATAAAAATCCACTGAATTCGGATCAGATAGCTTTAGCCAACAGGGTAAGGCAGACTGCCCGTATTCAAGCCAAATACCATTGGGGTAACGTGCAACTGAACAGTCAGGTTAATTACAGTCAGTTTAATGAAGCTGATTTGCCTGCAGAACGGGGTTATGCCTTTTCTCAACAAGGAGATTTCAAATGGAATAAACCGGCTGTCCAATTGTCTGTAATGGGTACTTATTTCCATACAGACAGTTATGAATCAAATATATATGCTTATGAAAAAGGATTACTTTATTCTTTTTCATTCCCATCCTATTATGGCCATGGATTGCGGTTTTCAACTCTATTCAGGTATGATATATCAAAAAAATGGATGATCCAGTTGAAATATGGACATACGATGTATTTTGATTCCTCACAGCAGAAAAAGAACAATTTACAAGTGCAATTAAGGATAAAGATATAAAAAAGTTGTACTTTTGCCGAGCATTAGCAAATCGTATTATAATATGGCAACAGTAATCTATCCCTCTCCTATCTTCGGCCCTATACAGAGCCGCCGTTTAGGTGTATCATTAGGCATTAATCTTTTACCTGCTGACGGTAAGTTCTGTACATTCGACTGTATCTATTGTGAATGCGGTTATAATGCCGATCATAGACCACATGCAGCTCTGCCTACCCGTGAACAGGTATATGAGGCCTTGGAGAAACAGCTGATGGATATGAAGGAGAACGGTCCTAAACCTGATGTGCTGACTTTTGCAGGAAACGGTGAACCTACTGCTCATCCTCATTTTGCAGCCATCATAGATGATACCTTGGCTCTGCGTGATAAATACTTTCCTGAAGCTAAGGTAAGCGTATTAAGCAATGCCACACTGATTACCCGTGAAAGCGTGCGCGAGGCGCTGAAAAAGGTGGATAACAATATTCTTAAACTGGACACTATTGATGAGGTTTATATTTCAGAACTGGATAGGCCTACAGGTCCTTATTCCGTACAGACCATCATTGATAACTTAAAGAAGTTTGACGGTCATCTGATTATTCAGACCATATTCCTGAAAGGACTCTCTCCTACCGGTAAGGATGTGAATAACACCACCGATGATTTTGTTATGCCGTGGATAAAGGTGGTAAAGGAAGTCAATCCACAGAAAGTGATGATTTATACCATCGACCGTGAAACACCTGATCCGCTTTTGGAAAAGGCCACTCATGAAGAATTGGATAGAATAGTAGATTTACTTAAAAAAGAAGGTTTGGAAGCATCGGCTTCGTATTAAATAAGAAAGGGGTTCATAACGAACCCCTTTACTTTTATTTCTTCTTCATGTCGTAAGCATGTTTTGGATAATCCAGGATGTAATGTAATCCACGGCTTTCCTTACGCTCCAAAGCGCATCGGGTAATCAGATAACCGGTATTGATCATATTACGCAATTCACAGATATCCTTAGTAGCCTTAACGCGCTTGAACAGGTCTTCTGTCTCTTCGTAAAGCAAATCCAGACGCTCCCATGCACGGCGCAAACGCAAATCACTGCGTACGATACCTACATAGGTACTCATAATTTGGTTTACTTCCTTCATATCCTGAGCAATCAGTACCTTTTCCTCATTACTCATGGTACCCTCGTCATTCCACTCTGGAATCTTTTCGTTGAATTCATATTCGTCAATGACATGCAAGGAATGCTTAGCTGCAGCATCAGCATATACCACAGCCTCGATCAGTGAGTTGCTGGCCAGACGGTTTCCTCCGTGCAAACCGGTGCATGAGCACTCACCTACGGCATACAGACGATGGATAGATGATTCGGCATCCAAGTTAACCTGAATACCACCGCACATATAGTGTGCACATGGAACTACAGGAATATACTCCTTGGTAATGTCAATACCGATACTCAGACACTTGGCATAAATATTTGGGAAATGATGCTTGGTTTCCTCTGGATCCTTGTGAGTAACATCCAGACATACATGATCCAGACCGTGAATCTTCATCTCGTTATCAATGGCACGTGCCACAATATCACGTGGAGCCAAGCTCAGACGCTCATCGTATTTCTGCATGAACTCAGTTCCATCAGGCAGACGCAGGATACCACCGTATCCACGCATTGCTTCTGTAATCAGGTATGCAGGATGAGTCTCATCCGGATTATAGAGTGCTGTAGGATGGAACTGAACGAACTCCATATCCTTTACCTTACCCTTGGCACGGTATACCATGGCAATACCATCACCAGTAGCGATATTTGGGTTGGTGGTAGTAGAATAAACCGCACCGGTACCGCCAGTTGCCATCAGGGTAACCTTGGACAGATAAGTATCAATTTTCTGAGTGGTTGGGTTCAGTACATAAGCACCATAACATTCAATATCTGGAGTACGGCGGGTGATACGAACACCCAAATGATGCTGAGTAATGATCTCCACTGCAAAATGGTGTTCCAGAATATCAATGTTAGGGTTTTGGCGTACAGCCTCCATCAGTCCGCGCTGAATCTCGGCACCGGTATCATCAGCATGGTGCAGGATACGGAACTCAGAGTGACCACCCTCACGGTGCAGGTCAAACTCGCCGTTTTCCTTCTTATCAAAGTTGACACCCCATTTCACCAATTCCTGAATCTGGGAAGGAGCCTCACGGACTACTTTCTCAACGGCAGCACGATCACTGATGTAATCACCGGCAATCATGGTATCCTCAATGTGCTTATCAAAATTATCCACCAGCAGATTGGTAACACTGGCTACTCCACCCTGTGCAAACTTAGTATTAGCTTCATCCAAGGTAGTTTTACAGATCAGAGCCACCTTTCCTTTGTGAGCTACTTTCAAGGCATAACTCATTCCGGCTATACCTGAACCAATGACTAAAAAGTCGTATTTATAGACCATTTTTTATTCGTATTTAGTGATGCAAAATTAGTGATTTCTTTAATTATTTGTCCTTTTAGGTAGTATAAATTGTGTAAAAGGAGAAAAATTAGTAATTTTGAACTCCTAAATGAACATCTGTATACTGTAAACTGAACCTATGAATAAGATATTTCACGAAAAAATGAATGCTGGAAAACTGTGTTTTCTTTTTGTTGAGATAGCTATATTCACTTGGTTCGCATGGTTTAAAATGCCTGTCCCTGCCCTATTGTTCCTGGTGGCTGTGGTTTATACACTGGAGATGCTTCTGCACAGTACCTATACCGTGACAGGCGATGGAAAACTGGTTATCTATAAAGGACGTTTCTTAAGGACTACAGTGATTTCCCTGAGCGAAGTGGACCGTATTGAGAATAATCATTATTCCTTCAATGCCGGATTACGCTTGGGAAGCTATCTGCTGATTGTACTGAAAAGCGGTAAGGAAGTGGGCATACGTCCGGAAAAGGAACAGGAATTCATTGAATATATCGAATACAAACAAACACACATTGCACAGCACGAACAGGATAATGAGGAAGATTAACTTATTACTATTATTAATTATATTGCCGTTTTTGGCAAAGGCTCAGATACAGACAGATACCATACCTAACGACTCCGTACCAAAGGATACGATTGCTCCCCTACCCTGGCCATTGTTTATGACTACCCGTCTGGATTCAGCCATCCGGCAGAACCCAGTGATGCGGTATGCCACCTTGGGAATGCAGGTATTCGACCTGACAGCCGATTCGGTAATTTACCGGCACAACGATACCCGGAAGATGGTTCCTGCTTCGAACGAGAAGATCATTACCAGTATTACCGCCTTAGAGCATTTGGGTAAAGATTTTCCGTTTCGCACCAGCCTTCATCATACCGGATTCATCTCAACAGATTCCCTGTTCTTCTCGGATACATTGGTTACCGATTCGGGAGCATTTGTGCAGGAGCGTATCATACCTCGCAGAATCCTTCACGGCGATGTTTATGCTGTGGGAGGATTTGATGCGGCATTTGACGGATATGATTTAAATACCTTTGTATCCCGTTTCACTGATTTGCAGATCGACAGCATTGACGGTATGCTTTATGAAGATGTATCTGTTAAGGATACTATCCGGTGGGGTAAATCATGGGTATGGAAGATACATCCGGATAATCCGGATATTTCTCCTCTCATGGTCAACAAAAAGGCAGGATTCATGCAGCAGTTCAAGAAAGAACTGGATAAGCGTAAGATTACTGTCCGTGGTGCTGTGGGCTTAGCCATATGTCCGGATAGTGCCCAACTGGTATGCGAGAAAGTACGTACCTTAAGCCAATTGATGCCTCGTCTGATGAAAAATAGCGATAACATGTATGCTGAGGCTATTTTCTGCCAATTAGCTGCACTATCCATCCGAAACTTTAAGACCACTGAGCAGCCTGAAAATGTGATTTATCAGCAAATCCGCAAGGTGGGCTACAAGAATCCTTCAGAGTTTACTCTTCTGGATGGAAGCGGACTGTCGCATTTTAATTTCCTTACACCTGAAATGCTGATAGCTTTTCTGAAATATGTGCGTAACAAACCTGAATTGTATGAGGTATTCTACACTAGTCTGCCCATTGCAGGTGTGGATGGTACAATCAATACCCGAATGAGTACAGGACCTGCCTATCAGAATGTACATGCCAAGACGGGTACACTGAATGGTGTAATTACATTGAGCGGTTACTGCACGGCTGCCAACGGACATGAACTGCTGTTCAGTATTATGCTGAATAATACACGCGCATCAGCTCCTGCACGCGACTTTCAGGATGATTTATGTACCATTCTGGCGCATGACGAGAACGTCATGAAAATAAAGCGCAAGGTAGTTCCTGCACGCAGAACGGTAAGAAGACCGGCCAGAAAGCCGGTACGCCGGAAAAGATAAGGGGTTTACTGTCCTCCTAAGTGTTCAAAGTAAGCCAGGACGTCTTCCCAGGTCTTAAATGGATCCTGGCCGAAATGGATAAACGTACCCATGAAGTTCTCGGCTCCGTTTACCTTACGGTCATCAATCAGATAATCACCGTAATTCAGGTTTTTATGATGCGAGAGAATCAGGCGGCGGAAAGCTGGAACACCCAGGTATTTCTCTACCCACTGTAACTTGTCGCTCCATGCTGATGGATTGCTGTAGGGGGCACAGGAAAGGATGTAGGTGTCATAATGCTCTGCCAGCCATCGGAAACCCTTTACAGCACTGGAAACAGGTTCCAGGTGTGAAAAATAACCCGGGCAGTCGTAGATATGACCTTCGTATCGGTTACGCTCTTCCTCAGTTAGTTTACGCCAACCATTCTTGAAGTCGGCCAGACAATCGTCCAAATCAATATAAACGATAGGTTTCTCTACCCCATTCTGACGGTCGTCAATCCATCGGATTACCGGCAATAAACTATTTATGATGACCTTATCATTCAGGTGATGCTCGGCATCCATCCGGATGGCGTTGATGTAATGTGCTGAGAACACATCGAAGGTGTGAACTATAGGATCATTGATACCGAAAAGACCGAATACACGCTCTCTGCGCTCTTTTTCATCAATCTGACTGAAGCTATGCTCGGTGGTCAGTGTCTTGAATTCCTTGACCAGGTCTTTGGAAACATAAAACTCCTTCTCACCGTTCTGACGGGGATTCAGCCATTGCTGCTTGCCCAGCATATGATGTTCGGTCATGGTATCAGCAATGTTGAATGCCGGATTCACCAGAATACGATCGAAACCATACAGCATTTCGGCATACATGCCACCCATGGATGTACCAATGATCAGGTCAGGCTTCTCGGTATCGCAAATCTGATGCAGCAGGTCCAAAGCCTCGGTGGGACTCAGAGGTATGTCCGGTGAGATGACTGTACAATTGGGCATGAGCATGCGCAGGGTCTTGGCTGTGCCGGTTTGTCCCGATGAGCCAAAGCCGTGTATATACAGAATCTTCTTGCCCTTCATCAGATTGGGGCGGAAATCGTCGGTAGTTTGCATAGGGATTAAGATGACTTTCCAGAGACAATCTTCTTGATTTCATTCAGTTTATTGAGTGCCTCGACAGGAGTCAGGTTATTGATGTCCAAATATAGTATTTCGTCTCGGATCTGGCACAGTACAGGGTCCTCCAACTGGAAGAAACTGAGTTGCATGCCTTCTTTTTGCTCGTCAATCTTGGCGGTATCTGCACGTGATACACCATTACCGGAGTTATTGGCTTCCAACTGTTTGAGGATATCATCTGCACGACTGACAATGCTCTTGGGCATACCTGCCAGTTTGGCAACGTGAATACCGAAAGAGTGCTCACTTCCACCACGTTCCAATTTGCGCAGGAAAATTACCTTACCGTTCATTTCCTTTACGGAAACATTATAGTTCTTGATACGGCTATAAGTCTTTTCCATCTCATTCAGTTCATGGTAATGGGTGGCGAACAGCATGCGGGCCTGTGCCTTGGCATTCTCGTGCATGTGTTCCACAATAGCCCAGGCTATGGAAATACCATCGTAGGTAGAGGTACCGCGTCCCAATTCATCGAACAGTACCAGGGAACGGGTGGATACATTATTCAGAATGTTGGCTGCCTCACTCATTTCTACCATAAAGGTAGATTCACCCATAGAGATATTATCGCTGGCACCCACACGGGTGAATATTTTATCCACCAGACCGATTCTGGCGCTCTCTGCGGGCACAAAGCAACCAATCTGGGCCAATAGGGTTATCAGGGCTGTCTGTCGCAACAGAGCGGATTTACCGGCCATATTAGGACCTGTAATCATAATAATCTGCTGCTTCTCATTGTCCAGATACACATCATTGGCTATATACTTCTCTCCTACCGGCATCTGGGTCTCGATAACCGGATGACGTCCCTGCTTGATGTCGATGATCAGGCTTTCGTCTACAATCGGACGGATGTATCTGTTTTCCTTAGCTACCTCGGCAAAGGCCAGCAGGCAGTCCAGTTTAGCCAGTTGGTTGGCATTGATCTGAATGGCTGGAATGTATTCGGAAAGGGCCATGACCAGATCATTGAACAGCTGCATCTCCAGTGCCAGAATCTTATCCTCAGCACCCAGAATCTTTTCCTCGTATTCTTTCAGTTCCTGAGTGATATATCGCTCGGCATTGACCAGAGTCTGCTTACGGATCCATTCCTCAGGTACCATTTCCTTGTAAGTGTTACGTACCTCCAGATAGTATCCGAATACATTGTTATAGGCCACTTTCAGACTAGGGATTCCAGTAGCCTCGCTCTCACGCTGCTGCAGTTTCATGAGGTAGTCCTTACCGGAATAGGCTATCTGGCGCAACTCATCCAGCTGTGCGTTCACACCGTTCTGAATGATACCGCCTTTATTGGCCAGCAACGGGCAGTCGTTCTTAACCTCACGGGCTATGCGGTCGCGGATAGAGGCACAGAGATTCATCTGCTCTCCTACCCTCTTTAGGGTTTCATTCTGGGCATGCTCGCAGGCTATTTTGATGGGCTCTATGGCTTGCAATGCTATTTTCAGCTGCACAATGTCTCTTGGCGATACACGTCCTACAGCTACTTTAGAGATGATGCGCTCCAGGTCGCCAATCATGTGCAACTGGTTTGAGAGCAGTTCCCTGAATTCCGGTTCACGGAAAAAGTAGTCTACAACATTCAGTCGCTCCTCGATAGGCTTTACATCTTTCAGGGGGAAGATAACCCAGCGGCGTAGCAGTCGGGCACCCATTGGACATATGGTCTTATCGATGACCTGCAAAAGTGAACGGCCGTCATCGTTCATTGAACCCAGCAATTCCAGACTTCTTACGGTGAACTTGTCCAGTCGCACGTAGCGGTCCTCCTCAATGCGGGAGATGCTGACTACATGACCAATCTGAGTGTGCTGGGTAAATTCCAGGTATTGCAGAATGGCACCGGCAGCCACTGTTCCGTTTTTCAGATGCTCCACACCGAAACCTTTCAGGTTCTTTACCTCAAAGTGTTTCAGCAACCGCTCATACGAGGTGGTTTCGGAAAATATCCAATCCTCTAATTCAAACGTACAGAACTTGGTACCGAAGTTGCCTTCAAACATACCCTTCTTTCCCCTCTCGTACAATACTTCTTTCGGGGCAAAGTTGCCCAGCAGTTTGTCGATATATTCAAAGGTACCTTCGGCAGTCAGGAACTCACCGGTTGAGATATCCAGGAAGGCTACACCACACGATGTCTTGCCAAAATGTACGGCAGCCAGGAAGTTGTTTTCTCTGTAATTCAGTACGGTATCGCTCATGGCTACACCCGGAGTGACCAACTCGGTGATGCCTCGCTTTACCAGTTTCTTGGTCAGTTTAGGATCCTCCAACTGGTCGCAGATAGCCACTCGTTTTCCGGCACGGATCAGCTTGGGAAGATAAGTATCCAGTGCATGGTAAGGAAAACCAGCCATGAACATGCCTGCAGTGGTTCCCTCACGTCCATTATTGCGTTTGGTAAGTGTGATACCCAGAATTTCTGCAGCAATCTGGGCATCTTCGGCATATGTCTCGTAAAAGTCACCACAACGGAACAGCATGATAGCCTCAGGGTGTTTGGCCTTGAGGTCATAAAACTGTTTCATCATCGGGGTAAGCTCTTCCTTTGCCATGGTTATTCAGCTTTTTTTTCTGCAAAATTCTTCAGCCATGAACCGCCTATCATGCAGGCCACACCCAGGATAACAAATGGAATACTCAGCATCTGTCCTACGTTGATAAGGGTAGAGCCATCGTCCACACCACCCTGTACCTCCTTCAGGAATTCGATGAAGAAGCGGAAGGTGAAAATATAGGTCAGACACAGGCCAAAATAAAATCCTGTACCCACTTTCTGACTGTATTTCTTATAGATAACCCATCCGATAAAGAACA
Organism: Bacteroidaceae bacterium; assembly: GCA_045628125.1. Taxonomy (GTDB): domain Bacteria; phylum Bacteroidota; class Bacteroidia; order Bacteroidales; family Bacteroidaceae; genus Minthousia. The sequence goes on along the minus strand of JAZQPA010000034.1, from coordinate 13,801 downwards.
GTAGCAGGTAGGCCAGTGCCTCGTAAAGCTGTGCAGGATGACGGGCCACCAGCTGACCATCAATCATGGCACTGCGGGTGTGGAAAATGAATGCCCATGGCACATCGGTTACATTACCGATAATCTCGCTGTTCATCAGGTTACCCAAACGGATAAAGCAGGCTGTGATAGGAGTGGCGATAGCGATATTGTCCAGTACTCGCATAATGTTGATATGGGTTTTACGCACATACAGAGCCAAGGCTATCATCAAACCCAGTGTTCCACCATGACTGGCCAGTCCTTCGTATCCTACAAAAGTCCAGCCCACACCTTTGTGGGTGCAGGGAACCCAGCCCAGCCAGCTTGACGCCTGCTCGGGGTTGAACACTTCCTTGATAGGGAAGAACATTTCAATGGCATGGTGCACATAATAATCGGGCTCATAGAACAGACAGTGGCCCAGACGTGCACCAATCAGAATACCTAAAAAGCAATACATGAACAGAGGCTCAAAATCCTCGTCTCTTAACTTCTGCTCCTTGTACAGTTTCTGAACTACCACATAAGCCAGTGCCAAACCGATAATCCAGCAGAGCGAGTAGTACCGGAGATGCACCGGACCCAGTTCAAACATCTGTGAAGGAGCCCAGTCGATAAATGCGTTGATGAAACTTGCTAATGTAACCATAACAGGGTATAGGTTAGCTGATTATACATTAAAACGGAAGTGCATGATGTCACCGTCCTGAACGACATACTCCTTGCCTTCAACACCCAGTTTTCCTGCCTCACGAACAGCAGCTTCTGATCCGTATTTGATGTAATCGTCGTATTTGATTACTTCGGCACGGATAAAGCCCTTCTCGAAGTCGGTATGGATAACACCGGCACACTGTGGAGCCTTCCAACCCTTGTGATAGGTCCAGGCCTTAACTTCCATTTCGCCGGCGGTGATGAATGTCTCCAGGTTCAGCAGAGAATAAATGGCTTTGATCAGTCGGTTGCAACCGCTCTCTTCCAGACCCATATCCTCCAGGAACATCTGCTTTTCCTCGTAGGTTTCCAGTTCAGCAATATCAGATTCTGTCTGTGCTGAGATGATCAGCAGCTCGGCATGCTCGTCTTTTACAGCCTCACGAACAGCGTCAACATAAGCGTTTCCGTTAGCTGCAGAGGCATCATCCACATTGCAGACGTACAGCACAGGTTTAGTGGTCAGCAAGAATAAATTCTTGGCTGCTGCCACTTCATCCTCGGTGTCAAATACTACGGTTCTGGCACTCTGACCCTGCTCCAATGCATTTTTGTAAGCTGTCAGTACGCCAAATTCAATCTTAGCCTGCTTGTCACCACCCACATTGGCCAGTTTCTCTACTTTCTTGATTCGGTTCTCTACGGTTTCCAGGTCCTTCAGCTGCAATTCGGTATCAATGATTTCCTTATCGCGAACCGGGTTTACAGAGCCGTCTACATGAACAATATTGCCATTATCAAAACAACGTAGCACATGGATGATAGCATCGCATTCACGAATGTTACCCAGGAACTGGTTACCTAAACCCTCGCCCTTGCTGGCACCTTTAACCAGTCCGGCAATATCAACAATATCACAAACGGCAGGAACAATACGTCCTGGATGAACCAATTCAGCTAATTTGGTGAGACGGTCGTCCGGTACAGAAATCTGTCCCAACTGAGCGTCGATTGTACAGAATGGAAAGTTGGCTGCCTGTGCCTTTGCACTTGACAGACAGTTGAAAAGAGTGGATTTGCCCACATTTGGCAGGCCCACAATACCCGCTTTTAATGCCATATCTAATTCTTATTTAATATTTCGCGACAAAGGTACGATATTTTTCTCAAAGACTGGTTAGTTTGATTAAATTATCGTACCTTCGCCGATGTATTAATTGGTGCGTATTTTTAATGCTGAAAACATTGTTGCGCGATGTACAGCAGTTCCTTTTCCCGCGTTATTGCTGGCTCTGTAAAAGGCGGCTTTCGGTAGGAGAGGAGCATCTGTGCAACGACTGCATGATTAGGATCCCACGAACCGGTTATCACCTGCAGCCTGGCAATGCCATGGAACAGTTGTTTGAGGGATTGTATCCCGTGGACCGTTGTTCAGCCTATTTCTATTACCACAAGGATGGGGTAGGCAGTAATCTTCTTTACCAGATTAAGTATTATAATCACCCTTGGGTAGGTGAGTACCTGGGCCGTTGCATGGCTCAGGAGATTGTGGCTACCTCTGATTTCTTTGAGGACATAGACCGTATTGTTCCAGTACCCTTACATCCCAAAAAGAAACGCTTGAGAGGATATAATCAGTGTCAATATATTTCGTTAGGAATATCACAGGTTACAGGTATTCCTATCGATGAGAAACTGGTGTATCGTACCCGTTTCAATGAGACACAAACCCACAAGTTCCGCAGTCAGAGACAAGAGAACGTAAACGCTCTCTTTGCTTTGAATGAGGATTGTTCGGTGCATGGTAAAACCATTCTGATTGTGGATGATGTGTGTACTACAGGTTCTACAATAGGGGCTGTGCTGGATGCCTTCCGCCATGTCAGTGATATACGTTTTCGGATACTAACTTTGGGATTGGCATCGCCACTGCATTAATGAGCTTCCAGCCAGTTGTTTCCGAATCCACTGTCAGCAGTCAGGGGAACGCGCATGGCATATGCATTCTGCATTTCCTCAATGACAATCTGTTGAACCTTATCTTTTTCTTCGGGTAATACACTGAAGTTCAATTCATCGTGTACCTGTAGAATCATCTTGCTCTGAATCTGTTCATCCATGAAGCGTTTGTAGATGCGTATCATGGCTACCTTGATAATATCGGCAGCGCTACCCTGGATAGGAGCGTTGATAGCATTTCTTTCCGCATATCCGCGTACCACGGCATTACGGCTGTTGATGTCGGGCAAGCTGCGTCTGCGTTTGAATATGGTTTCAATATAACCTTTCTCACGGGCCACCTCCTTGCTTTTTTCCATGTATTCCTTTACACCTGAATAGGTCTCAAAGTATCCGTCAATCAGTTCTTTAGCCTCGCTTCTGGGTACATTCATCCGCTCTGCCAGACCAAACACAGAGATGCCGTAAATAATACCGAAGTTGGCTGTCTTGGCTTTGCTTCTTTCTTCACGTGTCACCTGTTCGATTGACTTTTTGTATACTTTCGCTGCTGTGGCTGCATGAATATCATGGCCACTGTTAAAAGCGTCAATCATGTTGGCATCCCCACTTAAGTGGGCCATAATTCTAAGCTCAATCTGGGAGTAGTCGGCCGAGAAGAACAAACATCCGTCATCCGGTATAAATGCTTTTCTGATTTCTTTACCGTCGTCGTCGCGTATAGGGATGTTCTGCAGGTTAGGATTACTTGAACTCAAACGACCGGTTGCAGTGATGGTCTGGTTGTACGAGGTGTGTATTTTTCCTGTCTTTGGATTGATAAGTGCAGGTAGTGCCTCGATATAGGTGCTCAACAGTTTCTTCAGTCCGCGATGCTCCAATATCTTGCCTACTATCGCATGATCCTTCAAACTTTGCAGCACTTCCTCCGAGGTTACATACTGTCCGGTCTTTGTCTTTTTGGGCTTATCAACAATTTTCAGTTTGTCAAATAAAATCTCACCAACCTGTTTAGGTGAGGCAATATTAAACTGCTCTCCAGCCAGTTCATAGATTTCCTGCTCTATCATATTCATACGAGCCGTAAAATGCTTACTGGTCTCATTCAGCGATTCCGTGTTAATGCGTGCACCGTTCTTTTCCATATAGGCCAGCACGGGAACCAAAGGCATTTCAATCTGACTGGACAAATCCTGTAATCCTTGTTTTTCCAGTTCAGGTTGCAGAATGTTTTTCAGTTTCAGAGTCACGTCTGCATCCTCACATGCGTACTTATATATATCAGTAGGGGAGAGTTCGCGCATGTTCCGCTGGTTCTTTCCTTTGGCACCAATAAGCTCATCGATGTGGATAGTCTTATAGTTCAGGTACACTTCGGCCATGTAGTCCATATTGTGTTGACCTTCCGGCTGGAGCAGGTAGTGAGCCACCATGGTGTCAAAGATTTCACCCTTGACCTGGATCCCGTAATTACTCAGCACAATCATGTCGTACTTGATGTTCTGTCCGATTTTCAGAATTTTCTCATCCTCGTATAGATTTTTAAATTCGTTAACAATTGAACAGGCTTCTGCCTGATTGCTAGGGATAGGAACATAAAATGCTTCGTTTTCCTTGATGGCAAAGCTTAATCCTACCAATTCTGCGCTCATAGCATCGGTAGAAGTGGTTTCCGTATCTAAACTCAGAAAATTGGATGTAAACAAATAATCACAAAGTTTCTTGCGTTCTTCCTTTGTTTCAACCAATTGATAATTTACATCAGTTGATTTTAGGTCGCTGAGATTTGAATTAAATGCGGTTTCTGTATCCTCCTCTTCGAATAAAGAGAACAAATTGGGCTCTTTTTCAATTTTTGCAGGCGCGGGTTTCTCCTTTTTTAAGACACGGTTGATCAGACTCCGGAATTCCAGTTCCTCGAATAGTTTGGCCAAGGCATCCTCATCGGGTTCCTTACGAGCCAGCTCTTCCAGATTCAGTTCGATAGGAACCTGCGTGTTGATTGTAACCAGGAATTTTGAGAATTTGATTTGCTCCACATTTTCCTCTACCTTCTTACGCATGGCACCTTTCAGCTCGTCGGTATGCATAAGCATGTTATCGATGCTTCCGAATTGGGCAATCAGTTTCTGTGCTGTTTTCTCACCCACACCTGGACAACCTGGAACATTATCGGAGGTATCACCCATCAGTCCAAGATAATCAATCATCTGCTCGGTATTGTCAAACCCATATTTCTGCTTGACACCCTCCACGTCCAGAATTTCGTATTCGCTGCCACCATGTTTGGGACGGAACATGAATACGTTTTCTTTGACCAGTTGGGCATAATCCTTGTCTGGTGTCATCATGTAGGTATCTATTCCTAACTGACTGGCTTTAGTAGTTAGGGTGCCAATTACATCATCTGCTTCAAATCCCGGAACCTCCAGGATAGGAATACGGTAAGCACGGATAATATCCTTGATAATGGGAACAGCTGTTTTGATATCTTCAGGAGTTGCTTCACGTTGTGCTTTATAGGCAGGATAGGCCTCGTGTCTGAAAGTTGGACCAGCCGGGTCGAATGCCACGCCGATATGAGTAGGGGATTGATTCTTCAATACATCCTCCAGGGTATTTACAAAGCCTAGAATAGCTGATGTATTCATTCCCTTGGAGTTTATTCTTGGCGTGCGTATTAATGCGTAGTAAGCCCTATAAATAAGGGCATATGCGTCTAAAAGGAAGAGTTTTTCCATGATTATATTCTTTTTTCCTCGGTAAATTTACGAAAAAAACTTGATTTTCCCTTTTTATTTGTAATTTTGTGTTCGATTTCAGAATTATAACAGAGAATCATGAATCCATTAGATATCATAAAGGCTCCTATTCAAAATGAATTTGCGACTTTTCAATCGCTCTATGCCGATGCGTTGAAGAGTGAGAATGCATTGCTGAATCAGGTGCTTATGCATCTTCGTAAGGGTACTGGTAAGCAGATGAGACCTGTATTAACCTTGCTCATGGCTCGTTTGTTTGGTGAGGTCAATCTGCAGACTTATAATGCTGCTATTTCTCTGGAACTGCTGCATACCGCCAGTTTGGTCCACGATGATGTGGTGGACGAGAGTGACCAGCGTAGAGGAATGCCTTCTGTGAATGCGGCATTCAACAATAAGGTTTCTGTTCTTTCTGGTGATTATTTGCTGTCAACCAGTCTTTTGTATGTTTCAAAAACAGATATAGAATCCGTTAACATTGTGTCCTCTTTGGGTCAGCATTTAGCAAGTGGAGAGTTATTGCAATTGTTTAATACAACGGCCACTTCTTTTTCTGAGGATTCTTATTATGAGGTTATCCGACAGAAAACAGCTTCACTTTTCGAGGCTTGCTGCATGTTGGGAGCTATCTCTACCGGTGCTACCCGTGAACAGATAGAACAATGCCGTAAGTTTGGAGAATGTGTAGGTATGATTTTCCAGATCCGTGATGATATCTTCGATTATTTCTCCAAGGATATTGGTAAACCCACTGGAAATGATATGCGTGAGGGTAAGCTTACTTTACCCGCTTTATATGTAGTCAATCATTCTGATAGTGATGCATTGCGTGAGCAGGCTTTGCGTATCCGTTCATTATCTGCATCAGAGATTGAGATTCAAGATTTTATCCAGCAGGTTATTAATGAAGGTGGTATTGATTACGCTCGCAGTGTGATGACTGATCTGCATGACGATGCCTTGCGTTGTATCCCGCAGGATGCCCCCGAGGAAGTGGTTGAAGGATTGATTGCTTATTTGAATTTTGTATCTGATAGAGATAAATAAAGGAGGGTCACTAACCCTCCTTTATTGTTATTTAAAAGAACTTGATTTCTTCTCCTTCTATGTCTGATAGTAGCAGGTTTGCCAGTCTGCTAGTTCCTAACCGGAACAGGTCATTGGTCAGCCATTGCTCACCCAGGACTTCCTTAACAATGGTGTAGTATGTCAGTGCATCCTCTACCGTATTCAGTCCACCAGCTGGCTTAAAACCGATAATACGGCCGGTTTCCTCATAATATTCCTTAATAGCTTGACACATTACATATGCTGCTTCCGGAGTGGCCGAAACCTTCTCTTTTCCAGTTGATGTCTTGATAAAATCCGCGCCGGAATACATGGCTAAAACCGATGCCTTTTTGATGTTCTTGGCGCTTTCCAAACAGCCCGTTTCCAGGATAACCTTCAGTTTCTTATCTCCGCAAATGGCTTTAAGTTCTTCAATCTCGTCAGATACTGACTCATAATCACCAGCGAGGAACTTTCCTACAGATAGTACCATATCTATTTCTGTTGCACCGTCTTTTATAGCCAGTGCGGTCTCGGCAATCTTTACTTCTATAAAAGTTTGTGCAGAAGGGAAACTTCCCGATACACAAGCTATCTCTACGCCATCCACGTCTAATGATTCGTTTACGGTATTGGCAAAATTAGGATATACGCAGATGGTTGCCACATGGGGAAGGTGAGGGTATTTATCATCAAAATCGTTCACTTTCTCCACCATACGGATGATGTTTGCATCATGATCGGTAGGTTTCAATGAGGTTAGTTCTATGCTTCCAAATAGGAATTTCTTCACCTCTGGAGTATTATTTTCCTCCAGGTGTTTACTAAGTAGATTGGTTACTTCCTTCTTGATTTGAACATCATCCAAATCGGTATTATACTTGGCAAATGCCTGGGTATATTTGTTGTTAATAGTATCCATAATAATTAACTATATAATATTATTAATGATTTTCTTTTAATTTTGGATTATTGATATGGCGTTGTTTATCTCTTTGTGTTTTCTTCTCCATATTTTTTTGAAATTCAGCAGTTAGATCTACACCTGTCTGATTAGCCAGACAGATAAGTACCCATAGAATATCAGCCATTTCGTCACCCAGGTTGTCCTTATCTCCCGGCTTGAATGATTGGTCACCGTATTTACGAGCTATTACCTTAGCCAGTTCACCTACTTCTTCAGTCAGTATGGCCATGTTAGTCAGTTCACTGAAGTATCTTACTCCATAGGTTTTAATCCACTGGTCAACCTGTTCCTGCGCTTCTTTAATTGTCATACCTATTCCTTGTTTTTGGTGTCCATACAGATGGTTACCGGGCCATTGTTGATTAGGCTTACTTTCATATCGGCACCAAATTCTCCGGTAGCGATAGGCTTGCCTAATGCCGTGGTCAATGTCTTGCAGAATGCCTCGTACAGAGGGATGGAAATATCCGGTTTTGCTGCTCTGATGTAGCTTGGACGATTACCTTTTTTAGTGCTGGCCATTAGAGTAAACTGACTCACCAACAGTATGTCGCCATTCACATCTAAAATACTTTTATTCATGACTCCCTGTTCGTCATCAAATACTCGTAAAGCGGTTATTTTCTTACATAACCATTCTATATCCTCCTGATTATCAGACTCTTCAATTCCTAATAGAATCATGAACCCATGTTGAATGGCCGACTTTATTTTCCCGTTTATGGTAACCGAAGCTTCAGTCACTCTTTGTATCACAACTCTCATGTAACTATCTTTTTTGCAAACTTACTACTTTTTTCTAATATAATAGATTTATCTGAGATTTTCTTTTATTAGCTTTGCTTTTGCTTTGCCTATGATGTCGGCTAATTCTGTTTCGCTGGCATTCTTTATTTTTGCCACACTCTTAAAGTGTTTAATCAGTGATATTTGCGTTTGTTTTCCGATTCCTTTAATCTCATCCAGTTCGGAATGAACCTGACTTTTACTTCGTTTGTCCCGATGGAAAGATATAGCAAATCGGTGTACCTCGTCCTGTATTCGTGTCAGCAGATGAAATACCGGTGATTCTGTTTTTAGTCCGATTGTCATCGGAGGGAAACCATAGAGTAATTCGTTGGTTCTGTGACGGTTGTCCTTTGCTAAACCGGCTATTGGTATCTGTAGGTGCAGTTCGTCCTCAATCACTTGTCTTACGACTTCCATCTGGCCTTTACCGCCATCGGTAATGATCAGGTCGGGTAGGGTGTCATTTTCCTCGATTAATCGGGAATATCTTCGTCTTACTACCTCCTGCATGGATGCATAATCATCGGGGCCCTCTACGGTTTTGATGTTGTATTTACGGTATTGTTTCTTGTTTGGTTTGGCTTTCTCAAATACCACACAAGCTGCTACAGCATTCGTTCCCGATATGTTGGAGTTATCAAAACATTCTATGCGAATCGGAAGTTTAGGTAACTGAAGAGCATCCTGTATTTCCTTCATCAACCTAACCGATTTTTGTTCCGGATTCAGCTTTTCAAGTTGTTTTATGCGGTCTAGTTTATATTGCAAAACGTTCTTTTCCGAAAGTTCGAATAGAGTTTTCTTGTCACCTCTTTGGGGTATGGTTAGAGTTACATTTTCCAAAGGAAGATCAATAGGGTAGGGTACAATAATTTCTTTGGAATGGCTTTTATAGCGTTCGCGCATCTCAATTATGCCCATAGCTAACAATTCCTCCTTGGTTTCATCCAGTTTCTTCTTGTATTCAAAAGTAAAGGCTTGGTTAATGCATCCGTTGGTAATGTGCAGATAGTTGATAAATGCCACATCTTTATCTTCGATGATACTGAACACATCGATATTGTGCATCACCTGGCTAACTACTTCACTCTTGCTGCGGAATCCTTCCAGAATGTCGTATTTTTGCTTAATCAGTTGGGCTTCCTCAAACCGGAGCTGACTGGCTAAATCCATCATTTCCTCTTTCAGGCGGCGGCTGATTTCGCTTATGTTTCCCTTAAGAATCTCGCGAATTTCTTCTATATTCTTGGCGTATTCCTCTTGTTTTTGCTTTCCCACACACGGTCCTAGGCAGTTCTTCATATGGTATTCCAGGCACACTTTGTACTTCTTGTTTTCGATGGAATCTATGGTCAGTACCTGGTGGCATGTGCGCAAAGGATAGAGTTTACCAAACAATTCCAATAAGGTGTTCAAGGCGTACACATTAGTGTAGGGGCCGTAATAGGTTCCGCCTTTTCTGTCTATATTACGGGTTTTGAAAACACGTGGAAAGGCCTCTTTCGTAATACAGATGGAAGGGTAGGTCTTATCGTCCTTTAATAGCACATTGTATCTGGGACGATATTTCTTGATTAGGTTATTCTCTAACAGTAGAGCGTCCTGTTCGGTTTTAACTACTACATATTTTATGTCGCAGATTTTACTGACCAGAACGCGAGTTTTTGGCAATTTTTGATCTTTATTGAAATAAGAGCTCACTCTTCTTTTCAAGTTCTTTGCTTTACCAACATAAATAATCTTCCCTGAAGAATCCAGATACTGGTAGCATCCGGGTCCTTCAGGGAGATTGCTTACTACTGTTTTCAAGTAGTCGGTGGTATTCAGATCTTCAATTTGCATTACTCTCCGTAAAGATCCATTAAAGCAGTTAATTCGATATTCTCATCAAATAGCCGTCTTCCTTTTAAGTCAACCATCTCGAATAGAACATTTACATAGGTCTGTTTTGGCTCGAATTTTTGAACTAGATTGTATACAGCTTTCAAGCTTCCACCGGTTGCTATCAAGTCGTCGTGAATCAAAATTACATCATCCTTACTGATGGCGTCTTTATGGATTTGGATTCTGTCTACTCCATACTCTTTGCCATAGCTTTCCTCAATCACATCTGCTGGTAATTTTCCTGGTTTTCTGGCCAAGACAAGACCTGCACCTAAACGGCTTGCCAGTATAGATCCCATTACGAAACCTCGGGATTCAATACCTACTACTTTGGTGATACCTTTATCTTTATACAAGTTGTACAAACGTTCTTCCAACTCTTTTAGACAAGCTGGATTCTTGAACAATGTGGTTACATCATAGAATTGAATTCCCTTAATTGGAAAGTTAGGAACAATTCTAAGGTTCTCCATTAATTCTTTGTTTTCCATAATTTTATTCTTAAAGTATTATTGTATTTGTTCCACGTGAAACATTAATCGGCTATCTCCCCATCAGCACTAGCAGCACATTGATGTCAGAAGGTGAAACTCCTGGTATGCGACTGGCCTGCGCCAATGTTTCCGGATTGATGCGTGACAACTTTTGTCTGGCTTCTGTGCTAAGCTGATTCATGCTGGTGTAATCGAATACACCTTTAATTTTGATAGATTCCAGTCTTTGCATTTTCTCTGCAAATTGTCTTTCGCGTTCGATGTATCCTTTGTATTTTATGTTTACTTCTGCAGCCTCGATAATTTCTTCTTTTCGTTCAGGAATGCTATCCAAAAGTAACTTGAACTGAGGGATAAATTCGGCGATGTTTTCAATGGTAACCTCTGGCCTGCTGATCAGTGCCTCCAACTTGCATCCACGTGTTAGTGGGGTGGTACCAATCTTCTGCAATCCCTCATTGATGCGGTCAGCCCGCACAGAAAAATTCTGGCAGTAACTAATAATATCTTGGATATACTTCTTTTTAGTCTGTAAACGCTTGAATCTATCGAACTGAGCCAGTCCTATTCCGTAACTTTTTTCTGTCAGTCGCATGTCTGCATCATCTTGTCTTAGCAGAATGCGGTACTCGGCTCTGGAAGTAAACATTCGGTAGGGCTCATCCACTCCCTTGGTAACTAGATCATCGATTAATACACCGATATATGCTTCGTCTCTGCCTAAGACAAATTCTTTATTACCTGTACATTTCAAGGCTGCGTTTATTCCGGCAACCAGTCCTTGTCCGCCAGCTTCCTCATATCCGGTGGTTCCGTTTACTTGACCAGCAAAGAATAATCCGTCAATTATCTTAGATTCTAGAGTGTGTTTCAACTGGGTTGGATCAAAATAATCATATTCTATAGCATAGCCTGGACGGTAAATGACCATATCGCGGAATGCGGGAATTTTCTTCAATGCTTCTACTTGCACGTTCATCGGCAAGGATGAAGAGAAACCGTTCAGATACATTTCGTTGGTATTCTCACCCTCAGGTTCTAGAAAGAGTGGATGGGAATCCTTGTCGGCAAACGTTACAATCTTGGTTTCGATACTAGGACAGTAACGTGGACCGATACTTTGAATCTGGCCGTTGTACAATGGGGAATCGCTCAAATTGGCCTGCAGGGTCTGGTGCACTTCGGCATTGGTGTTGCAGGTCCAGCAAGGCAGTTGCTTCAGTTGCCGTTCGGTGTTCATGAATGAGAACTTGTGGAAGGTGTTTTCTCCCGGTTGTTCCTGCATGTCCTCGAAATGTACACTGCGCTTATCGATGCGTACTGGGGTTCCTGTCTTCATTCTACCGCAAGAGATACCGTGCCGGGTGATGCTTTCGGTCAGGCAGTATGAAGCCGGTTCCGCCATTCGTCCACCAGCCAACTGGGTGCGTCCGATATGCATCAGTCCGTTTAGGAATGTACCTGCGGTTAGGATAACTGACTTGGCGTATATTTCCACTTCCAGATATGTCTTTACACCGATAACGGCATTCCCCTCGGTAATGATTTCTTTTACCTGATCCTGCCAGATATTCAGATTGGGGGTGTTGTCCAGCACTTCACGCCAGGCCCAGATGAACTTGCCACGATCGCATTGTGCTCTTGGACTCCACATGGCTGGACCTTTGGACAGGTTGAGCATACGGAACTGGATGGCGGTACGGTCAGTGACAATACCCATGTAGCCACCCAAAGCATCAATCTCGCGTACTATCTGTCCTTTGGCAATACCACCTACGGCAGGGTTGCAGCTCATTTGGGCAATCTTGTTCATATCCATGGTAACCAGACAGGTCTTTGCGCCCATCCTGGCCGATGCCTGAGCAGCCTCACAACCTGCGTGTCCAGCTCCAATTACTATAACGTCGTAATCAAATCTCATAAATGGTTTTATCTAATTTCTTAACCTCTGCAAAGGTGGATTTGTCGTAAGTAACACACCACCCCAAATGCATATTTCGAAAAACGAGGGTTGATTTGTGTGCAAAAGTAGGAAATGTATACCAAATATAAAAGAAATATTTCTTTAAAAATTCTTTGCCTTGTCGGCTTTTTAATCTAAATTTGTAGCCAAATAGTGTGTTAATTAGTTGTAAAACACCATAAAAACAAGGCTATTAATCAAGAAGAAAGTTTAAATAAATAATTAATCTAATTAAAAATCAATCATTTATGTGGTTATGTAATTCGTCTATCGGAAGAAAGGTAGTGATGTCAGTAACTGGCGTTGCGCTTATTCTTTTCCTGACGTTCCATGCGTCAATGAACGTTGTAGCTATCTTCTCTAAGGCTGGCTATAACATGATTTGTGAGTTCCTGGGAGCTAACTGGTATGCTGTAGTAGCTACCATGGGTTTGGCTGCCCTGGTTGCAATTCACATCATTTATGCATTCTGGCTGACTCTTCAGAACCAGAAGGCTCGTGGTAACAACAAGTATGCTGTGACTGACCGTCCAAAGCAGGTGTCTTGGATCAGCCAGAACATGTTGGTTCTGGGCTTCATCGTTTTGGGTGGTGTTTTAGTACACTTGTTCAATTTCTGGTACAACATGATGTTTGCTGAGTTGGCAGGCATGGAGCCAGCAATTGCTCCTACCGATGGCTATGGCTACATCGTTGCTACTTTTGCAAACCCAGTTTACGTAGTTATCTACCTGTTGTGGTTGGCTGCTATCTGGATGCACTTGACTCATGGTTTCTGGAGTGCAATGCAGACTTTGGGTGTTAGCGGTAAGATCTGGTTCCCTCGCTGGAAGTGCATCGGCCAGATTTGGGCTACCGTTGTAGTTTTGATGTTTGTTGTTGTTTGCATTCTGTTCGCTTGTGGCTATCAGGCTCCAGATGCAGCAGATTGCTGTGCTGAGGCTGCAGGAGCTTGCTGCTGATTTATGTTTCACTATTAAATTAGAACAATCATGACTAAAATACTTGATTCAAAAATTCCTGCAGGTCCAGTTGCAGAAAAATGGAGCAACTATAAGGCACACCAGCGTTTGGTTAACCCAAAGAACAAGTTGAAACTGGATGTTATCATCGTAGGTACCGGTTTGGCAGGTGCATCTGCTGCTGCTTCTCTGGGTGAGATGGGTTTCAACGTAATGAATTTCTGTATCCAGGACTCTCCACGTCGTGCTCACTCTATCGCTGCACAGGGTGGTATCAATGCTGCAAAGAACTATCA
>JAZQPA010000033.1:0-4234 GCA_045628125.1 Bacteroidaceae bacterium | reverse complement strand
AATGCCAAGAAACTGTGCCAGGAGTGGGTGCAGAAATACAATGAGTTGCAGCTGCTGGAAATGCAGTTGGAGGACAATCGCCTGCAGTATGCCGGAGGAAACAAGCAGTTGGCTGCCAGCATCAAACAACAGGAAAGCCGTGCTGAAACCCTTTACAACGAAGTGAGGGAACTGGAGAAAAAGACAAGAAATGCTGAGGTAGGAAAATAAAAAAAGGCGGTACTTTTCTGGTACCGCCTTTCTTATTTATGGTTGATTATTTGCTCAACATCTCATCCATGTTCTTAGCCGCACGACGGCCGTCACCCATAGCCAGGATTACGGTAGCACCACCACGAACAATATCACCACCGGCAAAGATGGTAGGGATGTTACTCTGCATCTGCTCATTTACCGCAATGGTGTTCTTGCGGCCCAACTCCAAACCTTCAACCGACTTTGGAACGATTGGGTTAGGAGATACACCAACTGCTACTACAGCAAAGTCGATATCCAATGTTACGGTAGCGCCAGGGATAGCCACTGGAGAACGGCGTCCGGAAGCATCAGGCTCGCCCAATTCCATCTTCTGAAGAACCACACCACATACAGCACCCTTCTCATCAGACAGGTATTCCAATGGGTTGTGCAAGGTCAGGAACTCAATGCCTTCCTCCTTAGCATGCTTAACCTCCTCTGCACGGGCAGGCATTTCCTTATCTGAACGGCGGTAAACAATCCATACCTTCTCAGCACCCAGGCGCTTTGCGGTACGGCAGCTGTCCATAGCGGTATTACCACCACCGACAACCATCACGCGCTTACCCTTCATGATAGGAGTATCGAATGCAGTACTTGATGCATCCATCAGGTTAATACGGGTCAGATACTCGTTGGATGACATGATACCGGTGCTGTTCTCACCAGGGATACCCATGAAGTTAGGCAGACCTGCACCACTGGCAATGAAGATGCCCTTGAAGCCCTGCTCCTCCAGCTCAGTCACACCGATGGTTTTACCGATTACACAGTCCTTCACAAAGTTGACACCCAACTTCTCCAGATTCTGGATTTCAACATCCACAATCTTATTTGGCAAACGGAACTCAGGAATACCATACTTCAAAACACCACCAATCTCGTGAAGTGCCTCGAATACAGTAACATCGTAACCGTTCTTGATCATATCACCGGCAAAACTCAAACCTGCAGGGCCAGAACCGACAACAGCCACCTTGATGCCCTTTGCAGGAGCCTTCTCAGGCAGAGAGATGTTACCGCTCTCACGCTCGTAGTCAGCTACAAAACGCTCCAGATTACCGATAGCAACAGCTGGCTCGTTCATCTTCAGGTGGATACACTGGCTCTCGCACTGCTTCTCCTGAGGACATACACGACCGCAAACTGCAGGAAGGGCAGAAGTAGACTTCAATACCTTGGCAGCATCCAGGAAGTGACCTCTTTCCACATTCTTGATGAATGAAGGAATGTTAATGCTTACTGGACAACCCTGCATACAGGTTGGGTTCTTACAATCCAGACAACGCTTAGCCTCGGTCAGAGCCTGCTCAACAGTCAAACCGGTATTCACCTCCTCGGTACGGGTGGTAGCACGATATACAGGATCCAATTCGCCCATCACGCAACGCTCGATGGCGGTACGCTCCTTTGGCTTCATGCTCTTCTGAATCTCTTTACGCCATTCCGCATCGCGATTGATCAGTTCTGCCAGTGGAGTCTTGCCATCCTCAGCCTTAGGAGCAGGAATGTCCATCTCTGGAGCCTGTGTTGCTGTTGCGGCAGTTGCTAAAACATGCTCTTCCAACTTCTTCATCTCCTCCACCTCGATAGGCTTGAATGCACCCATGCGCTTGAACATCTCATCGAAGTCCACCTGATGGCCGTCAAACTCAGGACCGTCAACACAAACGAACTTCATCTTACCGCCTACGGTGATACGGCAAGCGCCACACATACCGGTACCGTCCACCATGATGGTGTTCAGTGACACGTCTGTAGGAATATCATATTTCTTGGTCAGCAAACAGCAGAATTTCATCATGATGGCTGGACCGATGGCAAAACACTTGTTCACGGTCTCGCGCTGGATAACGCTTTCGATACCAACGGTAACCACACCCTTGTTGCCATAGGAACCGTCATCGGTCATGATGATAACCTCATCAGAATGCTTGCGAACTTCCTCTTCCAGAATAATCAGTTCCTTGGTACGACCGGCAAGAACACTGATGACACGGTTGCCCGCAGCCTTCAATGCCTTGATGATAGGCAACATAGGTGCAACACCTACACCACCACCAGCACATACCACAGTACCGAAGTTCTCGATATGGGTAGCCTGACCCAGAGGGCCCACAACATCCAGAATCATATCGCCCTCGTTCATACGGCACAACTTGGTAGATGTCAAACCCACGGTCTGAACTACCAGTGTGATGGTACCCTTCTGAACATCACTGTCGGCAATGGTCAATGGAATGCGCTCACCCTTTTCGTCAACACGGATGATCACGAAGTGGCCTGCACGTCGTGACTTAGCAATCAGAGGAGCCTCTACCTCCAACAGGAAGACCTTCTCTGAAAACTGCTCTTTGCGGATAATCTTATTCATACTTTTAGCTTCTATATACTATATAACACCAATTATAGTCGTGTCTGTGTTTTATTTATCAGTCAATCATTTCAAATCCAGTGTAAACCTGCAGAGCCTTAGGAATCTTGATGCCCTCAGGAGTCTGATTGTTCTCCAACAGAGCAGCAACGATACGAGGCAATGCCAGTGCAGAACCGTTCAGGGTGTGACACAACTCGGTCTTCTTGTCAGCTGTACGGTAACGGCACTTCAGACGGTTAGCCTGATAGGTATCGAAGTTGGATACAGAAGAAACCTCCAACCAACGGCCCTGAGCCTCGGAATAAACCTCGAAGTCATAGCATACAGCAGAGGTAAAGCTCTGGTCACCACCACACAGACGAAGGATACGGTATGGCAACTCCAGCTTCTGCAGCAGACCCTCAACATGTGCCAGCATCTCCTTGTGACTCTCAGCAGAGTGCTCAGGGGTATCGATGCGTACAATCTCAATCTTTGAGAACTCATGCAGGCGGTTCAAACCACGAACATCCTTACCGTATGAACCAGCCTCACGACGGAAACACTGAGTGTAAGCACAGTTCTTGATAGGCAATTCCTTCTCGTCCAGAATCACATCACGATAGATGTTGGTTACAGGAACCTCTGCGGTAGGAATCAGGTACAGATCATCCAAATCGCAGTGGTACATCTGGCCTTCCTTATCAGGCAACTGGCCGGTACCGTAACCTGAAGCAGCATTTACAACGCTAGGAGGCATGATTTCCTCATACCCAGCCTTGTTGGCCTCTGCCAGGAAGAAGTTGATCAGTGCACGCTGCAACTGAGCACCCTTGCCACGGTATACAGGGAAACCTGCACCGGTAATCTTCACACCCAGATCAAAATCAATCAGGTTGTACTTCTTTGCCAACTCCCAGTGAGGCAACTTGGTAGCATCGTTACCTGGGTTTGCAGTCCAATTGCCCACGGTATCAACACCCTCAACGCACTCTTTCAGGTTTGACTTAACAACCCAGTTGTCCTCAGCACATGAACCTTCTGGAACCTCAGCGTATGGAATATTTGGAATGGTGCACAACTGAGCGGTCAGCTCATCCTGAGCCTGCTTCAGCTGCTCATCCAGTGCCTTGTTTGTCTCTTTCAGTTCTGCTACACGAGCCTTGGCAGCTTCTGCCTCTGCCTTCTGGCCCTGCTTCATCAGCATACCGATGGTCTTTGCCAACTTGTTGGCCTCTGCCAGATTCTTATCCAACTCGTTCTGAGTAGCACGACGCTTAGCATCGATTTCCTGAACCTTGGCAATAGCCTCTGCAGCACCCTTGAAGTGCTTCTTCTCCAAACCGGCAATAACCTTGTCAGTTTGCTCGTTAATTAACTTTAATGTAAGCATTTTATGTTGTATTTTATTCTTTACACAATGAGTGTGCAAAAATACAAAAAAACCACCATTTCCGCTAAAGAAATGGTGGTTTTTATAGGTTTAGATACCCAACTTTTGCTTTATTTCTTTTGGAATAGCATCCTTGTGTACCATGTAGTAAATGGTCTTTGCACGAACAAAGCTTTCAGACATGTTCAGGAAACCGCCGTTGCTGTTGCGCTCGGTACCCCAAGAGTTCTTGGTGATGTAGTACTTAG
>JAZQPA010000032.1:0-12068 GCA_045628125.1 Bacteroidaceae bacterium | reverse complement strand
ATCGGAAGGATCAATCAGGGTAGTGCTTTCTGCACTAACTCCGGCACGCCAGCTCTTGTATGGATAAAGCTGGAACTGGTAGTAGCTGACAGGCAATCCATCCTCGAAGATAGGGGTACTTACTGCATAGGGGAATCCCAGAGTAATCTCGCGTGGGCGTGCTCCCTGTTCAGCATTCAGAGTGGCCGTCTCGCTTTGCTGACTCTTGTTCTGAATTGAATCGGTTACGGCGGTTTGCGCCATGGCCTGTGATGCCGAGAGGACTGCAGTTGCAAATAAAGCGTAATTCAATCGACTAATACTCATTCTATAATATGATTTAGGTACAAAAAGTATAAAGTATAATTTCAAAATCCGTTTACAAATTTAACAAAAAAAGCCCAATATATAGAAAATAATCACTAAATTTGCCATAATAACGAATTATAATTGTTTGATGATGAAAAAAATCTATCTTATCGTCTTGCTGATGATGACATCATTGGCAACATTCGCCCAGCGTGAGGCGGGAGAAGTAAGCATTAAACCTGCTGTAGGTATCAGTTCTACCAATATTGCTAAAATGGAAGGCTCAGGTCACATCGGCTTCCTTGCTGGTGCTGATGTGGAATATCAGATGACAGACATGTTCGCTTTATCAGGTGGTTTGTATTTCTCTACATCCGGTTGCCAGACTTCGAATATGGATATTCTGGCCCTGAAATATAAGTCACATATTCACAACGCATACCTGAATGTTCCTGTCCTGCTGAATGCTTATGTGGCTGAAGGATTTGCCATTAAGGCTGGTATTCAGCCTGCTTTCCTGCTGTCATCAAAGTTGGATACCAAGACTCTTGATACAGATGTGAATAAAGATGTTAAGGATGCATTAGAGTCCATCGATCTGGCTATTCCAGTAGGTTTGAGCTATGAATATAATAATGTTGTATTTGATGCCCGTTATAATATCGGATTAAGCAAGGTAGTGAAGAGTGTAAAGGGTTCACACAACCAGATTATCCAGTTCACTATCGGATACCGCTTCTAAAATTTTCCTGATTTATCATATGCTCCCTTTTTCCTGCTATGGAAAGAGGGAGTTTTTGTTATAAATTATTCACTTTTTTGAGTAATTGCTTACAAATTTGTGCATTTTATGGTATATTTGCGACAGATATATAGTAAAAGAAATCATACAATGGATAAAGAACACAATGGAATATCACGTCGTTCCTTTTTGAAAGGTACGGCATCGGGATTGGCTCTGGTGAGCCTTTCATCCATTTTACCTGGAAATGAGGTTAAAGCTGCGACAAAACTTATTGAACCTAAGTTGAATAACCTGACTGCTGAGAAGCCAAGTGCTGTTGATGCTGGTCAGAACGGTATATTTATTGACGGTGGTGATACCAACATGAACGGTCAGACATATAGTCTGGAATTTGTTCAACCGGTCAAGCTTACTGCTTATGTGGATGGCAAACTGCAGACCGAGGGCGTGTGGAGAACCACCAACAAGCATCTGGTTTCCGTAGATCCAGACGGTACCATCGTGATGCGTGATGGAGTGGGAGGTTACTATGTGGATGTAACCTGGACTTATGGTCCTACCACCTATAAAGTGACATTCTATACTCAGCAAACCATTGGTGCCCACTGCATTACAGCCGATCGCCCATTGAATCGAGGTCAGTTTATGACCGTTCTTGCCAATCATTTCGGCTGGTGCCATTATAATAATGTGATGGATGACGGTACCGATATTGACGAGAAGGGCGAGCTGATGAAGACCGAACGCGTACGCAATTACTTTGATGTTACCGGTGTGGCTGACTATGTAAAGCCTATCGAGTGTGCGCTGGATATGGGTGTGCTGAAAGCATCCAGCCCTAACGACTGCTTCTATCCTATGTCAGTCATGACCCGTGAGGATGCGGCAGTTATTCTGCAAAAGGCATTCCTGATTGACAACCTCGGCAACGATTGCATTCAGTATTTTGATGATGCCAAAAAGGCAAGCAAGGAGGGTTATCAGGCACTTAATGCATTGATAGGCCATAACTACATGCGAGGTGCTACCGATACTACTTTGGGACCAACCGAAGGTATATCGGCTACAGAAACCCGAATCATCATTGACAATATCTCTCGCAGACGTGTGGCTCCGGTATGGTCAATGCCTGTAAGCCACCGTAAATTCGTGCGTTGCCGTCCTATCTGGCAATGCCCAACCGATGGTGTTACCGTACACTGGCGCACCCGTGCATTCAATATCTCGCATAAGGCATTGGAGGGATTATTCATCCAGGACCGTGGCATGGGTGTGAAACTGGTTCCGGAATGGGGAGAGTGGTATGACTATAAGCCAGGATACAGTACTGTTCCTATGTTCGGTTTGAACAACAATAAGGATTTGCCTTACGACCGTATCTGGTTCTGTGTGGAGGTAGAGGCTTACGCCACCAAACCTGGAATGGAAGATGGTCCTGTATCGAAGTTTGTATGGCGTATAGACCGTCCGGCATGGCATGATTTTGCCTTCGATGTGCTGCATAAGGGCGATGACCATTTCCCTACCGTATACCGTTTCTTCGATAATTTCCAGGCTGCTGCTTATTATATCCAGGGCTCAAAATACGGTATTATCTTTGACGGATTAATGCCTACCAATACCACTATCTCGCTGTATGATAAGGTGAAAGAACTGGCTACAACCGATTTCTGCTTTGTCCTGGGACATGAGCATGGTGATCATAATGGTGTGATGCCTTATGTATACGAGAAGGGACATAAGATTTACCTGTGCAAACGTGTGGGTTCAAAAGGAAAATCATGGACCATTACCACCTTTGGCAAGGATTACACTAGCAATAATAAGAACATTATTGATACCCGAAAGGGTGAATATGGCAAGAATGCCATTGAGATAGACGAGGGACATGTATTTGATTTGGGCAACTGCAAGTTCAAGGTTTACCGTCTCCCTGGCCATGAGAATGCTTCCATGATTCTGCATGATGCGGAACACGGTCTGATTTTTGCGTCCGACATCTATGGTGTGAACCGTTACTGGACAGCCGATCAGTTTAGTGCCCGTGGCATGAAACAGGATTTGCTGATGTCGCTTCAGCAGCAGCTGATGGTGGAATACCGCAAGAACGGTGGCCAGATTAAAGAGGTGTATACCGGACATAATAGAATAGGAGTGGGACCAGAGTACCTGCAGGTTTGGGAAAACTGTTTGCAGAAGTTGGTGGATTATGGTGCTGATGCCATGGAGGACGACCTTCGTGGTGATGGTGCTATCCTGGCTCAAGATGGTGACAACTTGGGTACGCTCAACTGGACCGGTTTCTCGCAAAATGGTAAGATGAAGTATGTGGAATATGAGGGTAAGTATGACAAGCGTCCTTATTACCGCATCGAAGTGGATAATTCCGGTGAGAGTCCGCTGATTGACAGCAACCTGTTCTTTGAGCGTAATACCAATTCCTCACTCTCTAATCTGGTGATTTTGGATGCAGAACTGAAAGGACACGACTTCCTGTACCGCAAGGGATTTGAGGATGCCGAAACCCGTACTCCGGATGGAAAGGATTATAAGTTTGTGATTAAGAACAAGTTTGTTCCTTTTGATTACGACTATGAGGTGAAGATTAAGCCGATGCAGATGAACTGTACGATTATACCTGTGGCTACCTGTAATCTGATTAAGGGCATGACAGTCAACGGTACTGCAGTATCAAGCCGATGCCCGATAAGCGTACCTACAGCTTCTCCTTGTAAGATTGTGGTAACAGCACCGGATGGTAAGACCACATCAACCTACACGTTGAGTTTTGTGACGAAATAAAGGCTAAATACAATTGGCAAAAATAAAAGGGCTACCCGAATGGATAGCCCTTTATTATTGTTTATCAGAGAAATCACTTCTTGAATGCAGAAGAAACTGCAGTGCTCTGAGCAGCAACCTCGGTTGCCAACTCTGCCTTGATATCACGGCTAGAAGCACCAACCAGCAACTTATAGTTACCAGCCTCTACTACCCATGCGTTAGCATCCTCAGAGAATGATGCCAGATCTGCAACTGGGAAGGTCATGGTAACAGTAGCGCTTTCGCCAGCCTTCAACTCAGCAGTCTTAGCATAAGCGCGCAACTCCTTAACTGGCTTATCCATATCCTGACCAGGAGCAGAAGCATACAGCTCAACAACCTCCTTACCAGCTACGGCACCGGTATTCTTAACGTCAACAGTAACGGTAATGTTCTTAGCGTCAGCCTTAACTGCAGCATTGCTGTACTCGAAAGTAGTATAGCTCAAACCGTAACCGAATGGATAGCTTACACCCATGTTCTCCTTGTCGAACCAACGGTAACCTACATAGATACCTTCCTCGTACTTGGTCCAATCCCAGAACTCAACAGGATCCTTCTTCTCAGCCTCCTTGCCCATGAAGGTGCTCAGATCCAGCTGGAAGTTCTCAGCCTTAGGGAAGTTCTTGGTAGAAGCGTGATCAGCCAAGTCGTTTGGCCAAGTCATGGTCAGCTTACCTGATGGAGAAACCTTACCGCTCAGAACGTCAGCAACTGAGTTACCACCTTCCTGACCAGCCTGCCATGCACACAGAATTGCATCTGGCAACTTCTTCCAAGAAGCAGTCTCAATAACACCACCGATATTCAGAACTACAACAACCTTCTTACCTGCAGCATGATATGCCTTGGTTACAGCATCAATCAGAGCCTTCTCCTCCTTAGCCAGGTTGAAGTTGTCAGCAGTACGATCCAGGAACTCACCAGAGATACGGCCCAAGGTGATGATAGCAGCATCGTTAGCAGCAACAGCATCAGTCAGGTCAGCAGCAGCTGGAACGATCTCTGCAGGCAGTGGCTGTGGCAGGAATGCAGACAGTGGATTACCATCCTTATTCTTAGCCTTCTCCTCCTCAATCTGCTTCTTGTACTCATCGTACTTAGCCTGAACGTTAGCATCGATAGCATAACCTGCATTCTTCAAACCATCCAGCAAGCTAACGGTATAAGCACGGTTTACGTTACCTGAACCAGTACCACCTGCGATGAAGTCATATGAGGTTACACCATAAACAGCTACATTCTTGGTCTCCTTTGCCAAAGGCAGAGCACCATTGTTCTCCAACAGAACCATACCCTCGGTAGCGCTCTGACGGGTAACAGCAGCATGAGCCTTCAAATCAGGCTTGTTGGTATAAGCATAGCCCTTGAAACGAGGAGAGCGAACGATCAGCTCCAGAATGCGCTTAACGTTACGGTCCAGATCAGCAACATCCAGCTTGCCAGCGTCTACATCGTCAATAATCTGATGATACTGGCTAGGACGACCTGGCTGCAACATGTCGTTACCGGCATGCATCTGAGCAGAAGCATCCTTGCCACCGAACCAGTCGGTCATGACAGTACCCTTGTAACCCCACTCACCACGCAGAATGTCCTCAACCAGCATTGGCTCTTCTGAGGTGTAAGTGCCGTTAATCTTATTATAAGAGGTCATGATAGTCCAAGGATCACTCTCCTTAACTACACGCTCAAAACCCTTCAGGTAGATCTCACGGATAGCACGGGTGCTGATCTGTGCATCGTTACCGGTACGGTTGGTCTCCTGATTGTTGAATGCAAAGTGCTTAACACTGGTACCTACACCATTGCTCTGAACACCCTTTACATAAGCAGCAGCGGTCATACCTGCTACCAGTGGATCCTCTGAATAGTACTCGAAGTTACGGCCATTCAGTGGGTTACGGTGAATGTTCAATGCAGGAGCCAGCAGTACGTCTGCACCATACTCCAGTACCTCGTTACCCATTGCGGTACCTACCTGCTCGATCAACTCGGTGTTCCAGGTTGATGCCAGCAATGTACCGATTGGGAAGTGAGTACAGTAATAAGTGTTCTCATCACCTTCACGGGTTGGGTTGATACGCAAACCAGCAGGGCCATCTGCCAAAACGATAGCAGGAATACCCAGACGCTCGATCGCGTGTGTAGAACCGGCAGCACCAGGAACCAATTCAGCCTGTGCACCGATGGTAGCAGACAGGCCTTCCTCGCCTGAATCCATACCTACACCTACAACCAATGCAGCTTTCTCTTCCAGAGTCATTGCAGCAACAATCTCATCGATGTTGTTTGCCTGCAACTTTAACTCTCCCTTACCGCAAGATGCCATCATCATGGCAGCTGCAGCAGCAAATACAAGTTGTTTTTTCATGAAAAATTAATAAATAATTAATGTGTGTAAAAATTTGGATGCAAAATTAATAAAATGTTTTGAATCAATCCTTAAAACATACGTTTAAACTTCTTCCAGAACTGGTCTTTTTCGGCCAGATAGGTGGTGGCGTCGGTATTTCCGGCATCTGCTGCCTGCTGAATAAGTGCCAAACCCTTTTCCCAGTTCTTATAGGTACCCTTGCCTTCGGCAATGCACACACCGGTCTCGTACATGGCCTGAACATGATCTTTCTTGGCTGCCTGCTTGAAATAAGTATAGGCTTTCTTCATATCCTTATCCACTCCCTGACCTTCTTTGTATGTCATACCCAGGCGGAAATAGTAGTCGGCATCCATCATGTCCTTGGTGGCCTGACTGCCTTTTTCTGCCGCTTCGGCAAATAACTCGTGTGCCTTTGATGGATCAGCAGCTGTGGCTGCAGCTGCTGTGGCCAGGATTCCCTCAATCTCCTTTTCCTTCTCGGCAATCTTTTCCTCCATCTGCAATTCAGGAATAGTTGTTCCGGTATCTATGGCTTTTTGATGCAGTTCCTTGGCTTTCTCCAGATTGTATTCTATCTTTATGCCATTGATGTAATAGAAAGCCATGGGTTCATAGGCCTCCTTAAATCCGTTTTCAAGGGCGGTCTTCACATACACAAAGGCACGGTTGCGGTCGTTCTCGGCCAACTGAATGAAATGTGCGGCAATGCTCTTTGATGCATAGATATATCTATGTGATACATACGATAATATCTCCACCAGTTCCTCAGGACCGAACTTGGCAAACACCTCTTCTGTAGCTGTAATGCCATGCTGGGCACAATCGAACAGGAATACCAGATATTCATCGTATGTACGGAAAAATTCAAAAGGATTTTCCACCACATCCTGAAATGCCCATTCAAATCCATAGCGGGTAGCCAGAATATCCACACCGTAATTAACGGATAGGGTATAGCGGGCACGCTGATTGCCCTCTTCGGCCAGTTGCCGGAGTGTCTCAAAAGTCTCGGGTTCATTTTCCAGAACCAGACGGTTTACCCGTGAGCAAAGTGCCTTTACTTCTTCATCATTGAGTGTACTCATGGTATATCTTATTGTTTTTTAGTAAACTTGGTTAATAAAAATCCTACCAGGAAGATAACGATAGTTCCCAGTACGATGGATAAATTCGTGTGCAGATGAGGGTCGGGAAGTCCCACAATCTGAGGTATGGAAATCCAGACAATTGTCAGAAATCCGCATAATGTGCCGATAGCAGCATAGGAATGTTTCACCCGGTTGCCCAGGAAGGTAAGCAGGAACAATCCTAAGATTCCACCGGAAAATACGGACGACAGTTTCCACCAGGCATCCAGCACGCCATCTACACCCATCATAGCCAGTGCCACCAGTATACCCACCACTCCAAACAGAATGGATCCGCATTTCAGAACGAATAGTTTCTCGCCATCGGTAGGATTCTTACGTATGCGAAGATAGAAATCGCTCAGAATCACGGTACTGGCCGAGGTTACTGAAGTAGCCACCGTACTCATACCTGCAGCAAATACCGAAGCAATGAGCAGACCTTTCAGACCTACAGGCAGTTGGTTCACAATGAAATAGGGGAATATGTAATCCGCCTTCATGCCCGCAATCTGCTCGGTAGGAAATACCTGATAATAAGCATATAATGCCGTTCCAATCAGGAAGAATACGGCACTAACCGGTATGTAAAGATAGCCTCCGAAAAGAGCTGCATGTTTAGCCTCCTTTTCTGATTTTGCCGTATGATACCGCTGTACATAGTTCTGGTCGATACCGTAGTTCTGCAGATTGGTGAAAATACCGTAAATCATGCACACCCAGAAAGTGGAGGTGCTGAAATCGGTCAGGCTGAATGAGCCTAAGGAGAACTTGCTTCCCCCATCAGCGGTAACGGCATCAGCTGCTATCCGGAAAGTCTGCATCGGTCCCTCAGGCATGGAAAACATCAGAATGCCCAAACACAGCAAGGCACCACCTATTAATACAAATCCCTGAATGGCCTCTGTCCAGATAACGGCACGTATACCGCCCAGCATGCTGTAAATGATTATGGCGATGGAGGTTATGATGATAACCATCTGAATATTCCAACCCATCAGCAGATTCATCGGCAGAGCCAGAAGGAACAGAATGCTACCCATGCGAGCCATTTGTGTAAGCAGATAGAACACAGCCGCATACAGTCGTGCCCATGTGCCAAACCGTTCCTCCAGCATGCTGTAGGCCGATACGGATGTCTGTCTGCGGTAAAATGGCACAAAATATTTGGCTGCCACCCAACTGGCAATGGGGATACTGAGGCTGAAGACAAAGGCATTCCAGTTGCCCGCATAGGCCGACCCCGGATTACCCAGATAGCTGATACTGCTCACATAGGTGGAGAAAATAGACATTCCCACTACCCATCCCGGAAGACTGTGTCCGGCATGTGTAAAGTCTGCACTGGTGGATTTGCGGTTGAAGAATGAACATCCAAACAACACGATACCACCGGTAAAGAGCAGGAAAACGATGATGTCTATTATATCCATGATCGTATCAGTAGAAGTTTTTCCGACGGAAATAGTTGATTACCAGATAGCCGATGGTAGGGCTGTTCAGTACATAGGAACTGTGGTCAGCTCCGGGAACTATACATAATTCACCGTTCGGTAAATAGTCTGCAATGTAACGGGTATGCTCATCCTTAACCGCATCATTCTCACCTGCGGTAACCAGAACGCCCAAAGTGATACGCTTCAGATCTGCGGGTTTGATGTCGGGTTCATATTGCATCATGCGCATCAATGGCGGTTCCACCACTCCTTCCTTGATAGGAGGAAGAATGCCGACTTTCACTCCGGTAGGATGCGTGTTTGCTCCACTGATCGCTAAAATACAGCAGGTTCCCGGATGGATAAGCTCCAGCATTAGTGCCACAATACCTCCATCGCTCCAACCATAAATGGCAGGCCATTGTAGGTCCAGCGCACGGATAAACTGGTAGATATCCTCTGCCATATCCGCATAATGATATTCAGGAAGTGGGGCATTGGCGCCCTGGCCGCGGCTGTCGATGGCATATACCAGATAACCCGCTTGTGCCAGCTGCATCTGCAGCATGTGAAGGTCGTTGTGGCTTCCGCTATTGCCGTGAAGCAGTAAAACGGGTCGTCCACATCCTTCCACATGGTACAACAGGCTGACACCATTGACTTGTATGGTAGAGGTATAACTGACGTATGTCTGCATTTCAATTACTTATAATAACCCTGAACAAAACAGGTCAGGATTGTTCAAAAAGCAAGCAAATTTACGAATTTTAATTAAGATTTGGGCCCTTTTGTTCCGGAAATATCGTACATTTGCATAAAATAAAAGAACACAATTAAGGACAATAACAGAACAGAATAACATGAAAGTACTCGTTTTACAGCAGCCTTGGGCTCAATTGGTAGTCACCGGTGCCATCGATATGGTGAATCTTGACGTTGAAACCGATTATCGTGGTAAGGTCCTGATATATGCTGCCGCTGAACCTATGACCGAGGAATTCTTTAACGATATTTGTGTAGAGTGGGCGAAAAGTATCTCAAATGAACAGGCTTTTGGTAATATTGCCATCAATCAGGAATTACCGCTGGATGCTGTAGTGGGATATGCAGAGCTGACGGATTGTCAGAAGGGTGATGATGATTCATTCTGGGCTGGTTCTGCCGATCAGTATCATTGGAAGTTCCAGAATGCCGAGATATTTGACAGCCCTCAGCAGACAGAGATGCCCGATGGTATTTTTGGCGAATGTCCTATAGTGGAGAAGGCCATGCCTACTCATGAGAAATTTGTGCTTAATTATCCGGAACTGATGGGCACCATGCTGACTGTTCCTGTGGCTGATAATGAATTCTGGGAGATGCCTGATGCCGAGGATTACAGCTTCTACCTGGATTTCCATGCACCCTATACCAAGGAGATGTTCACCACTCCAGATGAGGTGGAGAAGGTCCCTGTGGCTCGAATCCGTTTCAAGCATAACGATTTTACCGCCGACCGTACGGTAAAGATGGTGGCCTATTGTGCTGAAAAGGGTGAGGACGGTGGTGATGTTACCGGCCCTTCACGTAATGGCGGTGATACTATTTATGACTATGCTCTGTTCGTTCTGAAGAGCAGATTTGAAGAATAAACACAACATAAACATCCGGCAAGAGTGCTGGAGTATTATATAAATAAAATACTTATAACAAAATGAAATGTAGTAGATTGTTTGCTTTTGCTACATTGATTGTTCAATGTGCATTAGCGTCTGCACAGCAACCTATTTCGTTTGCTGACATTAAAGGAGTTCAAGTAGGAAATGCCCAGGACGATGTGGCCAAAACGGGACTTACCGTTTTATGGTTCCCCAACAAGGCTATGGGCGGTGTGGATATCAGCGGTGGTGGTCCTGCCAGCCGTGAGACTCCGGTTATTGATCCCGAACGTGCCGATACCCCGGTGGATGCCTGTGTTTTAGCAGGAGGTTCCGCCTATGGATTAGGAGCAGCAAACGGTGTGATGGAATGTTTGGAAGAACACGGCATCGGTTATAATGTAGGTGTAGCCAAGGTGCCTATTGTGGTTCAGAGTGATATTTTTGATCTCAGTTACGGCAGTGCCAAGGTCCGTCCCGATATTGCCATGGGAAGAAAAGCCACCGAGCAGGCTCTTCAGGGAACCTATCCCATCAGCGGTAATGTAGGTGGTGGTACCGGTGCCACAGTAGGAAAGATGGCCGGTATGCGTCAGGCTCAGAAAGCGGGTATCGGATATGCTGCTTTTCAGGTAGGCGATGTACAGGTAGGTGCGGTAGTAGTGGTCAATGCGGTAGGCGATGTGTACGAGAAATCCGTAAAGATTGCCGGTTCCATGAATCCGGAGCGTACTCGGTTCCTGGATGGCATGAAGGTTGTATTCCGTGAACTGAATCGTGACGGCAGTCCTGTTCAGAAAGCCATGAGTGAAGGTGCCCGTACCAATACCACTATCGGAGCCATTGTCACCAATGCCAATTTCACCAAGGCCCAGTTGAAGAAGATAGCCAGTATGGCCAGAAACGGATTTGCCCGTGCCATTAATCCTGTGGGAACCCAGGGCGATGGTGATACCATCTATGCTTTCTCGGTAGATAAAGAAATAAAGTCCGATGTCAATCTGGTAGGAGCTTTAGCCGCCGAAGCCATGGAGGCTGCCATTATTGATGCCGTCAAGAGTGCTCAAATTCCTGATGAGGAATATCTCAAGAATGTAAGATAATAAAATAAACGATTGAATATTACGCATATTCAATCGTTTTATTTTGCTTTAATGATTCCTGTACATTGACCAAGCGCTGGTTGGAGCTTCCTTTGAATAACAACGAGATGTCGCGTTGCGCCAGGATGAACGGGCCTTCTACCATCACGTCGATGTAGGGAAGGAGTCCCATGAACTTGGGGTTCTGAATGACATCCTCCCACAGGTAACCGGTGTAGCACCAGATGTTTTTCCCTAATTCCTCCTTGATGCGTTTGGCCAGAACGATGAGCTCGTCAATCTGCAGCAACGGGTCGCCACCGGAAAAGGTGACAGGAAAATCATTGTAGTGGATGACATGCAACAGCTCGTCTATACTCCATTCCTTGCCGCCCTGTCTGTCCCAGGACTGGGGGTTGTGGCAACCCTCGCAATGATGGGTGCATCCTGCAAAATAGATGGAGGTTCTTAATCCAGGACCGTCAACGGAGGTGCCTTCGGCAATGTTCAGTACTCTCAGCATGGTTATAGGCTTAAAATTAATCCCGGA
>JAZQPA010000031.1:0-13301 GCA_045628125.1 Bacteroidaceae bacterium | reverse complement strand
TTGGGTATCCAGTTCCGACACGACTTTGAAAAGTGGAGTGACATCATCACTTTTGGTAAACGTAAAGAATAAAAATAAAAAGGTGGCGCAACCTGATGTTGGCCACCTTTCTTTATTTTTGTGTTCCCTGTTGCCAGAACTGCCGTTCCCGTCGCCTGCGCTCCCACTCCTCCTGACGTTTCCGTTCGGATTCCTTCATCTGTTTCTGGGTTTCAAGCAACTCATCAAAATGGTCTATAAAGTACACCATCTGCTGATAGCTGTAGGCTATTGGCCGGTCCTTCTGTTCCACCTCATTCGGATTCTTACGGAGCGATTCTGGTACCATCTTTACAAAACGCTTGGCATAATCCAGCGCTTTTTGCGGATTGGTATAACTGAAATGGCCACACAGGGTACTGAAGATTCGTATGCGGCTTGGGTTCAACTCATACATTTTCAGCATGGTCTGCTCGTAGGCCTCATCCTGATCAGGCACAGTGTTGTAAACCGATGCCATGCCATTATAGAGCCAATTCAGGGTACTGTCATTAGGAATCACAATGTCACGCGCCTCCTCGATATACTGCACTGCCTCTTTCTTCCACGAGGTCTTTGCACCTGCCAATGCCGTATAATACAGTAGGTTGGTATTCTCCGGATCAATCTGTAGTGCCCGGTGCAGATCACGGTATGCCTCGAAATAGCGCTCCAGGCCAAAGAAGGTCATGCCACGGAAATAATGCGTATAGTAACTGTGATCACCCAGTTTCACCAGCTGATTATAACGCTCCAATGCCGGGCGGAACCGCTCCTGACGGAAAAAAGCCTCAGCTGCATTCTGGTTGATCACCAGATTCAGGGTATCCTTCTGCCTATAGATATCAGTGATGCGGATACACTCGTCATATTCCTTTGCCTTGTTCAGCAGGCTGCTCAGCGCCTCCACGGTACCATAATCTTCCGAATCCAGCTCGTACGCCTTGCTCAAGGCTACAAAGGCAAAACCGTCCTCCTGCAGGCGGTATTGGCAAATGCCCTGCATGCGCCATGCTGCCACATCCATGCTGTCACGGTCTATCATGCGCTTGCATTCCTCTATACTCTGCTGATAGTTACCCAATGACATCAGGCACCGCACCCGCTTGTGAAGAGCCTCATCGTGCAGGGAATCTATCTTCAGCACATCAGTATAAGCCTGCAGGGCCTTGATGTACTGGGCATTCTGACGGTAGTTCTCTGCCTGTTCCAAACGTTCAGTCAACAGGGCTTGCTGATTTTGTGCCCGCAGGTTCAGTGTGCCGCACAAAAACAACATCAGCCACAGGGCAAACATGATATTTCCCCTGCCTTCATTCAGTCTGATGAATCCGGTCCTTCGCATTGTCATGATTCTTGAGTGGCAAATATACCAAGTATGAATTACATCAAACCTTTCTTTTTTGTTAAAACTTACTAAAAGGCGCTGTTTAAGAAGGGAACGATTCAGAATCCCAACACAAAGGTAGTATGGTAACCGCTCTCGGCATGTTCCTGTAATTCCAGACTTCCTCCCTGCTGAATCAGCACTCGCCGGCTCAGGCTCAAGCCGATGCCGTTTCCCGTGCGTTTAGTGGTAAAGAACGGCACAAATATCTCACGGGCCACATCGGCTGGAATGGGAGAACCGTTATTGCTTATCTTCAACATGGTGGTATCATTTCTCCGGACCACTTTCATGCCAATGCGCTGGGCACCAGCCTCGATAGCATTCTTAATCATATTGATAACTACCTGACGCAACAGATTCTCATCGGTACGGACCATCCTATCAGGGTCACCCACATCTACGCACCACTCTACCTCGGGATACAGGGCGGGAAACTGATTCAGAAATGGTGCAATCAGCATATCCGATGGTTCCGGATCCTGCAGAGCCGAGAACTTACGGAATCCCTCCACAAAGGAAATCAGTCCCGAGCTGGTATCGTGAATGGCACGGATACCGTCGTACAGCGGAGTGCCCTGCACGTCCTTGCGGTGCATGAAGGTATCGCTGATGCTGGCAATGGGTGCCACCGAGTTCATAATCTCATGGGTAAGCACCCGGGTAATGCGCTCCCAGGATTCCACCTCATTCTGGTTCAGCTGGCTCTGTACCATGCTGCCCAGTTGGTTCAGCGATTCCTGCAGCGATTTCTCACCAAAGGCCAATCCTCTGACCGGAAGCCGGAAGGTGAAATCGCGGTTTCGTATGGCCTCCAGCATAATCTCGCTGCGGTCACGCAACAGGCGCTGATGACGCCAGTACCACCCCGCACACGCTAGAAGACAAATCGCTGCACCTATAATGAATCCGATAATCATGACATCTTCTTCAGTTTATTATATAAGGTGGCACGACTGATGCCCAGCATCTCAGCAGCCTTCGACATATTGCCGTGACTCTTATCCAGCGCACGCTGAATATGCTCTGCCTCCATCTTGTCCAGGGGTGCCAGTTCCTGCTGCTTACGCATCACATCGGTCAGTTTATGAATCAGTTCCTCGTTGTCCCAAGGCTTGGTGATGAAATCAGCAGCCCCGTTCTTCAGGCCCTTAACTGCCAGTGGCACATCAGCATAAGCCGTAAGCAGCACCACCGGAATATCCGGATGACGCTTCTGTAAGGTTTGCAGCCAGAATATGCCCTCCTGTCCGGAGTTCACTCCCAGCGAGAAGTTCATGTCCAGCAGAATCATATCCACATTTTCCTGTTGCAGTAATGCAAGCAACTTTTCCGGATTGTCCAGTGTCAATACTCTTTCAAATGCCTCGTTCAGGCAATATTTCAGGGCAGTAAGGATGCCCTGATTGTCATCCACCGCCAGAATGGTTCCATATTTTTCCATAATTCTTTACCTTGATTGGGCAAAGTTACGATAATAGTGTTTAATAGTTAGACACAATAGTGTATAAAAATTAGACAATCTGCATTCGCCAGGGGATGTCTTCTTGCGTAGCACTGCAGACAGACATAATTTTGCGATACAATTTTACTCATAAACAGACTGAAAACTCAACGGATAAACGAATTATCAGAAGAAAATGGATATTAGGATTGTTACATTAAGCCTTGCAGCCTGGGCATGGACTCTCTGTTCCCAGGCGCAGCAGGTATGGACAGTGAACGACTGCATGGTCTACGCTGTGAAGCACAACCATAACGTGCGGAAACAGCAACTGGAGCTGGACAGCTACCGCAGCAACCAGACTCAGGCCATTGGGGCCTTCCTGCCCAGCATTGACGGTGGCGTGGGAGCACAATACAACTTTGGTCGTGCCATCGACCCTGAGACCAACACGTATACCAATGTCAGTACGTTTTATAACAGTTACTCGATGTCGGCATCGGTACAGTTGTTCGATGGCTTGCAGCGTCTCAATAAACTGAATGCGGCCCGGGCCGACGTACTGATGGGCAAAAGCAGCCTTCAGTCGCAGCAGGACCAGGCCGCACTGAATGCGTTTCAGGCATTTGTCAACGTGCTGTACTATCAGGGAACCGTGCAGATGGCACAAGCCAAGCTGAAGGAAAGTCAACTGATGCTGCAGCAGACCCGCATCATGGAAGAGGTGGGCACCAAAAGCGCTGCCGATGTGGCGCAGATGGAAGCCCAGTTGGCCACAGATGATTATGATCTGACCTGCCAGCAAAGCCAGTTCAGTACTGCCCTTCTCACCCTTAAACAGGAGATGAGCTATCCCATGGACCAGGAACTGACTGTTGACAGCCTGTTGATCAGCGGATTACAACTATCACCCACACTGGACAATGTACAGGAAGTCAGTGAGTTCGCCCTGAAGAACAACCCCGGCATACAGCAGGCATCGTATGCCCGGCAGTCGGCCCGACACCATTGGCTGTCGGCCAAGGGCTCGCTCTTCCCCACACTTTCCATGGGCGGAGGAATCAATACCACCTATAATAAGACACTGCATAATCCGCATGCGGCATCGTTCAGCAACCAGTTCAGGAACAACGAGGGTGAGTATCTGGCCTTTCACCTCAGCATTCCGCTGTTCAACCGCCTCAGTACGGTCAGTAACATCCGTAAGGCCCGGAACAGTTACCGCATCGCACAGGAACAATACGATGCCCAGTGCGATGAATTGCGCAAACTGGTGGAACAGGCTCTGCTGGACCGTGAGAGCTATCTGAAGCAAAGCATCCAGATGGATAAGAAAGTGAAATCGGACGAATTGGCCTATCAGCTGGTGAAGCGGCAGTACGAGGAAGGACTGAGCAACCCTATCGAGGTACAGACCAACGCGGCCACCCTGCTGCAGAGCCGGGCTACCCTGTTGCAGAGCCGCCTGATGTTCCTGCTGAAGGATAAATTGGTAGAGTATTACAAAGGAAAAGATTTATATTGATTATGGATATAAAATTAGAAAAGAAAAAAGGGTTACAGAAGAAACACATCCCTTACGCATTGGGCGGAGCTGCCCTATTGCTGCTGTGCGGATGGCTCATTTGGGGAAATCATGCCTCTACCCTGCGGGTGGATGCCAACCAGCTTACGCTTGCTGATGTTAAGCAGAGTGAGTTTAAGGATTACATGCGCGTGAACGGTCAGGTACAGCCCATACAGATTGTGCAGATTTCGCCCGAAGAAGGCGGCATTGTGCTGGAGAAAGTGGCCGAGGAAGGGGCTACCGTTCACAAGGGCGATGTTATTGTGCGATTGAGTAACAGCGGATTAGACCTGCAGATTCTGAATGCCGAGGCGGAACTGGCCGAGAAGCAGAACCTGTTGCGCAACACTCAGGTAACCATGCAGCAGGACAAACTGAGCAACGAGACTGAGGAGGCATCACTGGACATGGATACCCAGCGTAAGCTGCGCGCCTTCCGCCAGAACGAGCGTCTGTATAACGAGAAACTGATCAGTCGCGAGGCATACCTGCAGAGCAAGGAGGACTATGAGCTGGCAAGCCGGAAACATGCCCTCATCAGCCGGCGCCTGCAGCAGGACAGCATCTACCGCACCGTACAGATGGACCAGATGGAGGATAATCTGAGCAATATGCGCAGGAATGTGGTACTGGTGCGCGACCGCAAAGGAAAACTGGAGGTCCGCAGTGCCATTGATGGCGAGTTGGGCTTGCTGGATGTGGAACTGGGACAGAACATTTCCGCCGGACAGAAGATTGGTCAGATTAATGATTTGAGTGATTATAAGGTTGAGGCACAAATAGATGAGCATTATATCGACCGCGTACGCAACGGGCTGGATGCCACTTTTGAGCGCAACAACGAGAAATTTGCCCTGCGGGTACGCAAGGTGTATCCCGAAGTGCGGGATGGCAAATTCCGCACCGATTTTGTGTTCAGCGGCAAGCGTCCGGATAACATCCGGAGCGGACAGACCTATTACATCAATCTGGAGTTAGGGCAACCCGAGCAGGCGGTTATCGTTCCGCGTGGTCCTTTCTTCCAGACCACCTGTGGCAGCTGGATATTCGTAGTGGACAAAAGCGGTCACAAGGCCTATCGCCGCAACATCCGCATCGGCCGTCAGAACCCGCAGTATTATGAGGTGCTGGAAGGTCTGGAACCCGGTGAGCGTGTCATCACCAGCGGCTATGAGGCATTTAAGGACAATGAAGTTTTAATTTTCAAATAAAGAGTCGTATTTTTGTGGTATGAAATCATTTCTCTACATCATCAACCGGTTTAGGACAGCCAACCTGCTGAACCTCTTGGGACTGACTGTCGCTTTTGCTGCATTCTATCTGTTCATGACTCAGGTGCAGTTTACGCGTCAGTACAATAAGGAGCTGTATCAGTATCAGAATCTGTACCGGTTGGAAGCAACCGATCCTTCAGGAAGAGTTTCCTGGATGGCCAACAATCCGAGGCCATTAGTGGAGCATTTATACGATCTCCCTCAAGTGGAGGATGTATACATGTACCAGAATGCTCAACACGATTACATTGTTATCGCTGATAATGAGATGACATGCCACTATACCAACATCCTGCCCGGTTCGCTGAAAGCGCTTCACCCCGTTGTATTGGATGGCAAGCTGGACATGTTGGCCAGTGAGGATGTCATTCTTTCCGAATCCCTGGCCTTGACTTTTTTCCATACCACTCAAGCAGTAGGAAAGCAGATTAAAGTTGCTAACGGAAAGACAGTCAATGTGGTGGGTGTGGTTCAGGATTTTCCAGAGAACTGTGTGGTACGCAACGGCATTTTTGTAAATCTGGATAAGATAGACCAAGATAATCTCAACAACTGGAATTACAACTGTCTGGCGTATCTTCATCCCGGAACGGATATCGTCGGATTGGCTAATCACCTGAAAGAATGGTATATCGAACGGAGAATAGGCAATAATCTTCAGGATGCCACACCTGAGGATATCGAGGAAGTAACAGAATATTTCAAATCACTGGATTTCAGATTTGTTCCGGTAACAGAGACCTACCTGTCTGGAGTGGACCCGAATGAGGACAAGGGAAATCAGGGAATGCTCATCGTCCTGTCACTGGCCTGTGTGCTGGTCATTATTGTGGCGGCCATCAACTTCACCAACTTCTCTTTGGCTCAAACTCCTGTTCGCGTCAAGAGCATTAACACCCGTAAGGTTTTAGGGCAAAGTGTAACCAGCTTACGTATGGGCCTAGTAGCCGAAGGAGTCTGTATTTCACTGACAGCCTGGGTGTTAGCCATGGCCTTGTGTTTGATACTGAACGCCATTCCCGATATCCAGTCTGCCTTCCTGGGTTCTCTGGTCTTTACGCGGCATATCGGTTTGTTCATGCTCACCCTATCCATCGCCTTGCTGGTGGGTGTGGTTGCTTCCATCTATCCCGCATGGTATGCCACCTCGTTTGTCCCAGCCCTGGTGCTGAAAGGTGCCTTTGGTCTGTCTCCCCGGGGTATCTTCCTCCGGAAACTGCTGGTAGGCGTACAAATTACCATTGCCATCATCATGATATGTTACATCGGTATCCTGGCTCTTCAAAGCCGCTACATCTACCGTTCGGATTACGGATTCGACAAAGACCAGATTCTGGTTACCATCTTGCAGGGACAGGAGGCTAAAAATAAGAAACAGAGCATTCGTGAGGAAGTGATGAAACTGCCCGGTGTGGAAAACACCTGTTTCAGCCAGTATATTCCTGGTGTGGAAGACCTGATCATGTGGTGGGGACGCTCATCAAACGATACATCCGTTTATTTTTACTGTTTACCGGTAGATTGGCATTTCCTAAGCACCTATGGCATACCGGTCATCGAGGGTAGCGACTTTAGTGTTCATGATGGCGACACCTATATCGTCAACCAGACCATGAAGAATGAGTACGACTGGGTTGAGACAGATAAGGACCTGATTGACGGCGATTTGCCTGTCAAGGGTGTCTGTCGCAATTTTCGTCTGTTCAGCATGCGGAAAAGCAGTTCAACTCCTACAGCCTTCATCATCTATGGCGAACGTTACAAGTGGAACGACAGTTGCAATAAACTGAGCATCCGCGTGTCGCCCCATGCGGACAAGATTGCTTTAAAAAAGCAAATCGAAGCGATCATCAATGCCAAGCTCAACAACCAGAGCGCCCAGGTGGACCTGTTGGATCAGCTGATGGACAACACGTACAAGGAAGAATTCCGTTTTATCCGTCAGGTTGATGTGTTCAGCGTCATCTGTTTCATCATCACCTTAATAGGTGTATTCTGCCTGACAATGTTCGAGACGGAATACCGGCGCAAGGAGATAGGTGTACGCCGTGTATTGGGAAGCCAGACCTCCAGGATTCTGCTGCTGTTCAACCGCCAGTACCTGATGCTGATTCTTCTTGGCTTTGCCATCGCCGTACCCGTCAGCTATAAAATGGGTAACGAGTGGCTCACCAACTTTTCCGAACATACCGAAATCTACTGGTGGCTGTTCCCGCTGGCACTCTTCATTGTGGGCACGGTCACAGTACTCACCGTCAGCATCCAGAGTTGGCGCGTGGCCCATGAGAATCCTGTAAACAGCATTAAAACCGAATAAGAAAGAACACTATGATAAAGATAGAGAATCTGAAGAAAGTATTTCATACCGAGGAAGTTGACACCATTGCACTGAACGGTGTGAACCTGGAAGTAAGCGAAGGCGAGTTTGTGGCCATCATGGGCCCGTCGGGTTGCGGCAAATCTACTTTGCTGAATATTCTGGGCCTGTTGGATAACCCCACCGAGGGGACATACCACCTGGCCGGACAGGAAGTTGGTCACCTGAAGGAGAACCAGCGTACCGATGTGCGCAAGGGTAATATCGGCTTTGTGTTCCAGAGCTTCAACCTGATTGACGAGTTGAACGTGTTCGAGAATGTGGAATTACCGCTTACCTTCATGGGCGTACCGGCTGCCCAACGTAAGCAGCAGGTCACCGAAATCCTGCGCCGCATGGGCATCAGCCATCGCGTCAAGCACTATCCCCAGCAGTTGTCCGGAGGCCAGCAGCAGCGTGTGGCCATAGCCCGTGCCATTATCACCAAACCCCAAATCATCCTGGCCGATGAGCCTACAGGTAATCTGGACAGCAAGAACGGCACCGAGGTCATGGAACTGCTCACCGAACTGAACCGCGAGGGTACCACCATCGTCATGGTTACCCATTCCCAGCGCGACGCCTCATACGCCCAGCGCATCATCAATCTGTTTGATGGAGAGATTGTTAATGAATCCATGGGTTACTGTGTTTGTGTATAATTATTATACAAACTCAATCCGCCATCATACCGATGTCCATTTTTTCCTGTTCCGTCCCCAAAATCCGTTATAATTTTGCTTTAGAAAAAACGAGAATGCTGACAAAATGAGCACAGATCAAAACATTAAAGCAATTATTAACAACGTAAAACTGAAAGGACGAAAAAATGAGAAAACTTCTTTTATCCATGGCTATCGCTGCCGTACCTGTCCTGTTGATGGCACAGGGCAATGCTAATATAAAGGGAACAATCCTGGACAACAACGGCAATCCTATGGGTTATGCCAATGTGGTGATGATGACCCTACCCGACTCCACTTTTGTACAGGGCGCCATCAGCGACAGTGAGGGAAAGTTTATGATGACCCACAGCAAGAACGGTGCCCTACTGAAAATCTCGAGCATCGGTTACGAGACAGCATACGTGAACCTGCCTGTCAATGATCCTAACGGACTGATGGTGACACTGCGCGAGGACAGCCAGATGCTGGGTGAAGTGACCGTCAAGGGGCAGTTGCCTAAGACCAAGCTGACGGGTAATTCCATGATCACCTCGATTCAGGGAACTGTCCTGGAGAAATCGGGCACAGCCAAGGAGATGCTGGCAAAGGTTCCGGGCATGATGCAAAAGGGTGAAGACCTGGAGGTTCTGGGCAAGGGCTCACCAGTCATCTACATCAACGGCCGAAAGATAAATGACAGGGATGAGCTGAAGCGACTGCGTTCGGAAGAAATCAAGGAGGTAGAGGTGATCACCAATCCGGGTGCTCAGTATGATGCCACAGTGACTTCGGTGGTACGCATCAAGACCATCCGTCTGCAGGGCAACGGTCTGGGTTATGACCTGGACATCTCAAACAATTCCAGCCTGCGTTACGGCTATCAGGATCCCAGCTCTACACTGAATCTGCGCTACCGTCACAACGGCCTT
The DNA here is from genome assembly GCA_045628125.1 of Bacteroidaceae bacterium. GTDB lineage: Bacteria > Bacteroidota > Bacteroidia > Bacteroidales > Bacteroidaceae > Minthousia. Next base: position 3,661 of record JAZQPA010000031.1, on the reverse strand, counting down.
GACGTGTTCGGAATGGCCAATTACTGGAAGTGGGACTCGCCGAATTACAATGAGTTGACCAACAACAGCTACATTCTGGAAAACGGCCAGATGCATACCATGAGCCAGTACAGCAAGATGCGCAGCGACTATCATGGCGAGGGTTTCAATTACAACTTTGGATTCAACTTCCAACCTAACGAGAAGCATTCGCTGGGTATGCGCATGGAGTTCCATGACCCGGTTTTGGGAAAGACCGATAACGACGGATATTCCCTGATGAATCATACCTGGCAGGGCAGCACCCGGCGACTGATAGAGGAAAGCTTTACCGCACAGCACTTGGCCAGTCATAATCCATACAACTGGGAGGGAAATGCCTATTATAACGGTACCGTGGGCAAGCTGAACATCGACCTGAACCTGGATTTCCTGACCTCGAAGAATAACACCAACAATAAGATTCAGGAGATCAGATCGCAGGAAGAGACACGGGCAGCACAGAGCGAGACCCTTCAGTCCACCACAAACTCAGGAAGCAGGAATGAGCTGTATGCCGGTAAACTGGTGCTCAGTTATCCGGTATGGAAGGGACAGCTGCAGGCTGGTTCCGAGATGACATTTGCCAAGCGTAACAGCTACTATATGACTGAGGGACTGCCACTTCCAAGCACTGACACAAAGGTCAACGAGAACAATATCGCCTTCTTTGCGGCCTACTCATGCACCATTCCATCGGTGGGCAATCTGCAGGCAGGCGTGCGCTACGAGCATGTGGGATTCGACTATACCAACCGTCTGGATGCCCAGCAAAACATGACCCGGTACACCAACGACATTTTCCCTAACGTGTCATGGTCCAAGCAGTTCGGTCAGGTTCAGGCTGCGGTAAGCTACGGCATCAGAACCGTGCGTCCGGATTACAGCATATTGAACGAGACCATGCATTACATCAACCCTTATACCCTGAAGCAGGGCGATTCCAAGTTGAAGAATAACATCAAGCAGGAACTGAGCATCAGCGGACGCTGGAAATTCCTGAACATGATTAGTGTTTACGAACGCAACAAGAATATGCTTTCAGAATGGTCGTATATCTATAATGATGAGGGAGTTATCCTGATTAAGGAAATCAACATGAAGGACCCTGTGAGCCTGTGGAACACCTTCATCAACGCCACTCCTACCTTCGGTTGCTACTCACCATACTGGTCAGTGGGTGTGAGCCGTTCCTATTACAAGGAGACACTGGCCGATCCACGTGAAGCCAACGGAAAGCGTGAAATCAAATCAGGTAAGCCTGTAGGTTTCATCAACCTGACCAATACGTTCCGTCTTCCTCATTCCTGGCAACTGGAGGGAAACGCCTACATTCAGACCCGTGGCGACCAGTTGAATTTCCACTTGGCATCCACCAGTACCATACTCAACTTTACCGTCCAGAAGAGTTGGCTGAAAAACGATGCACTCACCCTGCGCGCATCCATCGACGATGTGCTGCAGAAAGCGGATACCGATGTCGAACTGGATTGCGGTTACTATAATGTACATCAGCACAGTGTGCGAGGCAGTCACCGTCTGGCCGTGTCACTGCACTACACCTTCAATGCGGCACAGAGCAAGTACAAAGGAACCGGAGCCGGTAAGGACGCTGCAGCCCGAATGGGTAACTAAGAAAAAATGAGGATTTGCGAGGAGGATAACAAGGATTTTCGTATCTTTGCAGAAACACTAAATCAAATTCTTATGAAAAAGATCATTTTGGGCATCATGGCATGCCTGCTGTGCATCAGCAGTTACGCACAGCGCTACGAGGACTCTCCTAACTACAATAAGAAGATTGCCGTTTTCGGCGGTTCTTTCAGTGTCATTCCCGCATCAGATGTGGCTAAGGCATACTGGGTTGACGTGCTGAAAAGCAAGGTTACCACCTACGGCATCGGTGGCGCAGGCTTCTCCATCAAGACCGGCGAGGACCGCTGGCTGCCAGGTCAGATAGACAAGGCACTGGCCAGTGGCACCAACTACGATATCTTCGTCATCTGGGCCAGCACCAACGATGTAACCCGCGAGACCCCTATCGAGGAGCAGGAAGCACAGATTAAGTTATGCGTGGACAAGTTGCGCAAGGGTGCTCCTAATGCCAAGATTCTGTTCTTCAGCTCTATGCCTGTACCTATGCACGAGCATGCCACCGAGGAAGAGATCAACAAAACTCCGGAAGGTTTCCGTCATGTGCCAAGAAACATGAAGAAACTGCCTGTTTACGTAGAGAACCAGGAGAAGGTTTGCAAGGAACTGGGCATTCCATTCCTGAACCTGTACACCACCAGCGGCATCAATGATTACAATGCACCGGACTTCTTCAGTTCAGACAAGTTGCACCTGAATTCTGCAGGTTACAACCACCTGAAGGAGACACTGGCCCGCTTTATCGCAGCCAACTGATCTATCCTGAATAACGAATAAAGCCCTGCTGACCACCGTCAGTGGGGCTTTTTTAGATATATATAATAGGAGGAAAACAATAATTTGAAAAAAATCAAACTTTTTTGAAAATAAACGGCCTTTTATGGTGGCGGTATCAATTATTGTCGTACCTTTGCATCGCAATCAGATAAGAATTGCAAGTTATCCTGCACTGAATAGCAGGCGATATAAATTAAATACATTTTTTACAAGAACCAAAAACGCTTCTTCTGAGACCAATTCGGAAAAGCACCCACTTGAGCTGACGACTCATAAAACACATCAAGGCCACTCCTCAGGAGCCGGCAGATGCAGCCCAAATCCCCTTTCACTATTTGAATAAAACTCATAGTACAGCAGGAGTAAACTCTACCCTGGCAGGGCGTACTATACCCAATTATCAATTAAAAATCAACAATTTAAAAATTAGAAATTATGAACAACAATACATATACCGTATTTTTTGGTGGCTTGAAAGAAAGTGTAACAAACGATAACTTGCGTCAGTGGACAGAGATGTTTGGCGATGTGTCTAACATCCGTATCATTCCTAACAAGAAGAACCCAACCGGCCTGAGAGTAGGCTTTGCTGAATTCGATAATCAGGAGTCACTGGACACTTGTCTGGCCTTCTATAAGGAGAACCCGCTGGAAGTAGAGGGCATAACCCTGACCATCGCATTGGCAAAGGAGAAGACCGAGCGTGCGAAAAATAATGACAGACAAGGTTATTCACACAGCTATGACCGCAACCGTTCAGAGCGTGCTCCACGCCGCTATGCTGACAGCGAAGGCTATCGTCCACGCCGTTCTGATGACAAAGAGGATCGTCCAGCACGCCGTTTCAACGACCGCAACGACAATCACCGTTCCTCACAGCGTCACAGCGACTATAGAAGTGACCGCCGTACATCCAGCCGTTACAATAATTTCGACGATAATGACGGCCTGTATGAATACGAGGCACATCGCAGCAACCGCTCATACCATCGTTACAACGATTAAATAGATAAGAAATATAAGAAATTTGTTTTAGGGTAGCATGCCCAGGCCTGTAGGATTCGTCCTCTGGTCTGGGCATTTTTCATGTTCTCTCTCATAATGAATCTGGGACAGAACCTCCCCTTATCACTCTATGGCAACATGAAAAAATGATTAGGATTATTTTGTAGAATATTATGATTTTTATTTACATTTCTAATTTTCTTAGGGG